>JBAUMA010000068.1:0-9784 GCA_049578485.1 Specibacter sp. | reverse complement strand
CGGGTGTCGTTCCACAGCAAGGCGTCACGGAGAACCCGCCCGTCCGCATCGAGCAGCACCATGCCGTGCTGCTGCCCCGCGACCGACACTGCTGCGACATCACCCAGCCCGCCGGCGTCGTCCATGGCCGCAAGCATCGCCTCCCACCAATGGGACGGAGCAATCTCAGTTCCGTCGGGGTGGGGCGCCTTGCCAGTGCGGAGCGTTTGCCCGCTGTCGGCGTCGACAATCATGACCTTGCAGCTTTGGATCGAGGAGTCGACGCCTGCAACGAGTGTCATGGGTTCCTACCGGGCGCCGAGGAGGTGTTCGATGAAAAGCTGCTGGAGCTTCACAAAACCGAAGCCCTTGCCGCCAAAGTACGCGCCGGCGTCGAAGTCCTCGTAGGAGGACTTGTCCGCGCGGAGGGCCTCGTAGCCTTCGCCCGGATTCAGGGTGGGGACGTTGATTTCCTCGACGCGGGACGCGGCCAGGGCAGCCTGGACCTCGGGGTCGGCGCGGAAAGCCTTGGCGCGCTCCTTCAGTAGCAGGTAGGTGCGCATATTGGCCGCTGCGGAGTCCCATACGCCATTGATGTCCTCGGTGCGTGAGGGCTTGTAGTCGAAATGGCGTGGGCCCGTGTAGGCGGGGCCACCGTCGGGGCCGCCGTTTTCGAGCAGGTCCACCAGTGAGAACGCGTTTTGCAGGTCGCCGTGGCCAAACACCAGGTCCTGGTCAAACTTGATGCTGCGCTGTCCGTTGAGGTCAATGTGGAACAGCTTGCCCTGGTAGAGGGCCTGGGCGACGCCGTGGGTGAAGTTCAGCCCGGCCATCTGCTCGTGGCCGGTTTCCGGGTTGATGCCCACCAGCTCGGGGCGTTCGAGGGTTTCAATGAACGCGAGGGCATGGCCCAGGGTGGGCAGCAGGATGTCGCCGCGGGGTTCGTTGGGCTTGGGCTCGATGGCGAAACGGATGGTGTAGCCCTTGTCGGTGACGTAGTCCCCTAGCAGGTTCACCGCCTCACGGTAGCGTTCCAGGGCGCCGCGGATGTCCTTGGCGGCGTCGTACTCGCTGCCTTCGCGCCCGCCCCACATGACAAACGTCTCGGCGCCGAGCTCGGCGGCCAGGTCGATGTTCTCGATGACCTTGCGCAGGGCGAAGCGGCGTACACTTCTGTCGTTGCTGGTGAAGCCCCCGTCCTTGAACACGGGGTGGCTGAACAAGTTGGTGGTGACCATGGACACGATCATGCAGGTCGCATCGAGGGCGCCCATGAGCCGGTCGATCTCGTGCTGGCGCTGTGCGGCCGTGGCGTCAAAGGGGAACAGGTCGTTGTCGTGGAACGTCAGGCCGTAGGCGCCCAGTTCGCTGAGCTTGTTCACGGCCTCCACGGTGTCCAGCGGCGGGCGGGTGGCGGAACCAAACTGGTCCTGTGCTTCCCAGCCCACCGTCCAGAGGCCGAAGGAAAATTTGTCGTCGCGGGTGGGCTCGAGGGCCATGTCATGTCTCCAATGGTGTGGTGGCTGTCACTTTTAATAAGTTCTGTAACCAAACATATTGAAATTTCCGACCCTGTCAACTCTGTTCGACCAGCTTCTTGCCGCCCGCGACTCGCTCGCTTCGAATCTTCGAAACAAAGACGCGGCGTGCTGGAGGTTGACTCATCAAGCTGTTATGTTGTGTCTCACATCAAATTAGGGTGGGATTCAGCGAAGGAGCGACTCATGGCAGTGCGACAAGACGCGGTCGAATGGAATTGGGCCGGGAACTACAGCTACGGGGCCGCCGAAATCCATCACCCGGCAACGGTGGAGCAGCTTTGCTCACTGGTGGCCGGGGCGGCTAAGGTCCGCGCGCTCGGTTCACGGCACTCGTTCAACTCCTTGGCCGATTCCGAGGGCATCCTGGTGAGCCTGGCCGCGCTTGAACCCAATATTTCCATCGACGCCGCCGGCGGCACCGCAACCGTCAGTGCCGGAACCTCCTACGGTGTGCTCGCAGCCGAGCTGAAGCGGCACGGGATGGCGGTGCACAACCTGGCCTCCTTGCCGCACATTTCCGTTGCGGGCGCCATTGCCACGGCAACGCACGGCTCGGGCGACGCCAATGGGAACCTGGCCACCGGGGTGGTGGGCCTGCAGTTCGTGGATGCGGCAGGAGAGCTCCACCGGGTCACCCGGGAGGACACTCCCGATTTCCCTGCCTACGTGGCGGGACTGGGAGCCCTTGGCATCGTTACCGACGTGACGCTGCGGATCGAGCCTGACTTCATGGTGGCCCAGCACGTGCATACCGAGCTGCCTTGGGACACCGTCCTGGCAGATTTCGACGCGGTCACCTCCCGGGCCTACTCCGTCAGCCTGTTCACGGATTGGAGCGGTGACGCCGTGGGGCAGGCCTGGTCCAAGGAGCGCGTGGACGATGGCCGGAGCCGGGACTATCCGGCGTCGTTATTTGGCGGCACGGCGGCAACCGTGGAGTTGCACCCGCTGCCGGGCGTCTCGGCCGTCAACTGCACCCCGCAGCTCGGCGTTGCCGGACCCTGTTCGGACCGCCTCTCCCACTTCCGCATGGACTTCCTGCCCAGCAGCGGTGATGAAATCCAAAGCGAGTACCTGCTGCCGCGTGAGCATGCGGCGGCGGCCATCACGGCCATGCGTCGGCTGTCCGCCACCATTTCCCCGCTACTGTTGGTGGCCGAGATCCGCACCGTCGCCGCCGATGACCTGTGGCTGAGCCCCAACTACGGCCGCGACGGCATTGGCCTGCATTTCACCTGGCGGCTGGACCCTGACGGCGTGGCAGCCGTGCTGCCGTTTGTTGAGGAAGCGCTGGTGCCGTTTGGGGCGCGGCCGCACTGGGGCAAAGTCTTCCACGCCGGCGCGGCGTCGCTGGCACCGCTCTATCCCAAATTCGCCGACTTCAAGGCGCTGGCACACTCCCTTGATCCCACGGGCAAATTCCGCAACGACTTCCTGGACCGGACAGTCTTCGGCGGGTAAGGGGCGCAGATGAGACAAAATAGGGGTATGCCCCCCGCAGATATGCCCCACGCCGATGGCCTGGGCACCGACACTGCCCGGTCCAACAGCCCGGCCAAGATCCTGACCCTGGTACACCGGCACGGCTCGCTCAGCCGCGCCCAATTGACCAGGCTGACCGGGTTGAACAGATCAACCGTGGGCGTCCTGATTGCCGCGCTGACCGCCCAAGGACTTGTCTACGAGGCCGCGCCGGAGGGGGAGGCCCAGGTGGGCCGGCCCAGTCCGCAGGTCCACCCGAATCCTGCCGTTGCCGCGCTGGCGGTCAACCCAGAGGTCGACGCCGTCACGATCGGACTGGTGGGGCTGGGCGGCCGGGTGCTCAAGAAAATCCGGTACCCCACGGGGCGGATTCCCACGGCGGTCGAAGCAGTCAACATCGCGGCCGCCGTAATTGCCGGGATGCGCGGGGAACTTGACGCGCAGTACCGTGTGGTCGGGGTGGGTGTCGCCGTCCCCGGCCTGGTCACAAGTGTCGACGGCGTTGTCCGTCACGCCCCGCACCTGGACTGGCACAACGAACCCGTGGCGGCCATGATGTCCGCAGCCACCGGCTACCGGGTCCGGGCGGCCAACGATGCGTCCCTGGCGGCAGAGGCCGAGATGACGTTTGGGGCGGCCACCGGAATCGCCAATCTCGTCTACCTCAACGGCGGCGCCAGTGGCATTGGCGGCGGCATCATCGCCGACGGCAGGCTGCTCACGGGAGTCTCCGGGTATGCGGGGGAGATTGGGCACACCCTGGTGCGCAGCGACGGTGCCGGCTGCCATTGCGGAGCTTTTGGCTGCCTGGAGACCGAGGTGCGCCAGGCGCCGTTGCTGGATGCCCTGGCGCTCGACGCCGGCGATCCGGCCGCGTTGGCCCGCGCCCTGGCTGCCGCAACGGATCCGGCCGTGAAGGCGGAGGTGCACCGGCAGGTGGCGCACCTGGCCACCGCACTTCGCAATGTGGTGAACGTGTTCAACCCCGAAGCCGTGGTGTTGGACGGGTTCCTGGCAGCCCTCTACGCGGCCGCCCCGGAGCGACTGCAGGCGGCCGTCGCAGCCCAGTCCATGCGGGAGCCAGGCGCCCAAGTCACCATCCACCCGGCGGCACTGGGCGCGGATTTGATGATGGTGGGAGCTGCCGAACTGGCCTTTGCCGCGCTGCTGGCCGACCCGGCGGGATTCGCATAAGGGCGAGGAGCAAGCCCTGCCTGCACCAACAAATCGATGCCGGGTCAGTGGCCTGGCATAGCCATATTCGATATGTGCCGCCCGCGAATCGTCCCACTACTATGCAAGCAGCACCAACAAATCCGGCTGTTATGTGTGGTGTTGCGTCTGGGGCGCGCTCCCAGTCGCGGCCGGGGGGATCGATGAGTTGGCCGTGATCGCCGATACCCTGGCCAACGATGGGAAACCTCCGGCGCAGTTGGGGATCTCGCACTGCTCAGCCCGCATCATGGCCGACCGTCACGAGATCCCCTTTTCCTCCGTCGCGCGGATCTGGCGGCTCTGGAAAATCCAGCCGCACCGGATCGAGACTTTCAAGTTCCCCACCGGCCCGGCTCTGGAGTCCAAACTGCGCGATGTGGTGGGCTTGCACCCGTGTCAGCAGCGATGGGCGTGGTTCCGTGCCGGCTGCTTGGATTCTTACTCGCTCGAGCGACGTTCGAATTGATAGCGCTTTCTGGTGATAGCTAGGGAATAATTCTCTCCATGACCAGCGGGGAGATCGGTAAAAGGGAAGCGCGGCATTCGGCCGAGGGCATTGGCGCAGAGGCGGGCGGCGCCTTCACGCTACCGGCGGCAATGACGGGAAGGGCAAGCCCCGCGAAGGCGGCGGTCGGCGACAAGCCGGTCTTCGCCTACATTGCCAGCCTTCCGCAGCCGCAGCGCGGCATCGCCGGAGCGGTTGACGCGCTGGCGGCCGAGACGCTGCCCGGCCTTGAGCGCTCCGTGAAGTGGGGCATGGCGTACTACGGCGTCGGAGACGGGTGGTGCTTTAGCGTCGGCGGTTTTGCCGGGCACGTCAAGCTCATGTTCATCAACGGAGCGGCATTGGACCCCGTGCCGCCCGTGACTCCGGTGGGGATGGGCAAGGCGACCCGCGGTGTGGAGATCGAGACCTTGGACGCCATCGACGAACGCCAGATCGTGGCGTGGCTGAAACAAGTCACCTCCGTGCCGGGCGTTGGAGGCAGGAAGCATTGAATCCGAAGCCGGAAGCAATGTCTGGGGACGACGTCGCGAAGTCACACCTTCATGGCCCGTGAGTGTTTCGTGCATGATTTCCCCTGTCTGCCTTTGAGCCACTGGATGGTGTGGAACTGGTAGTCGCGCCGGGGGACATCCTTGAGGACGACGGTGGCCTAGAGGGGGGAGGGGGTTGTTTCCAACGATGGTCTTCATGACGAGGGTGGAGCTGTGTCGCTGAACGCCGGACAGGGTGGAGAGGTAAATGAGGCGCCGGTATGGCGCCTCAAGTCGAGCTGCTCACCCAGGCAGGGATCCCGGTCATGGGCCACATCGCTTGCACGCCCCAGTCCGAACATAACCTTGGCGGCTACCGCATCCAGGGCCGAGGGAACGATGCCGAACGCCTGATGACGGACGCAAAAGCCCTCGAGGCCGCAGGTGCCTTCGCCGCGCTGATTGAAATGGTCCCGGGGGACACCGCGGCGGAGATCAGCAAAGTCCTTGCCATCGCCACCATCGGCATCGGCGCAGGAAACGGCTGCGATGCCCCAGTGTCCTCGTCGGGCAGGGCATGGCCGGCCTGCGCACCGGCAAACTGCCCCGTTGAGGAGGGCTTGGATGCAGCTGGCTGGGTGCACGGTGCCGATGTGGAAGCTTTCCAGTGGCTGCTTCTGCGGGGTCGATTGCAGATGGGTTCCCTAACACTTGTTCATGGTCCGCGGGACACTATGCGACGTGAGCAGCGTCGATCAGTGTCCTCCGGTCAGTGTGTTTTTCGACCCCTGCCAAGCTGCCAAATCAATCTCAACAAACCTTGGCCCGCATCATCCCATTCGGCCCAGGGCCGCACCAGGCACAGCCCGTCGGCTCGACCGGTTCGTCCAGGACCTGGGTCTTCTGCGCCCCCGTGCGATCTTGTGTGCCAGGGCCTGTTTTCCCACGACAGCTTTCTGCTGTCCCGTCATTGGCTCCATGAAAAAGGTCCGGTGTGATATCCGAAGTCCGCAGTTGACCCCACGCCGAAGCGGAGGAAATCGATTGAGGCAATCATTACGACTAGGCGGCGGTTTTCTATGGGTCAATGCGTATTCTTGCGGAGCCGGCCACCGTGTTCTAGTCTGTGGACTCAGGCCGATACGAGCCTGCACAAGTTGGGGGAAACTTTCATGGCTGAAATCAATGCAGTGTTGGCAGGTTTGACAGTAGAAGAAATCACGGAGATCAGGGCGCTGGGGCCGAAGGGCCATCTGGGTCGCCATTTGATCGATGCTCTTGACCGTGCAGCCGGAGGTCCGGATGCCGGGCGGGGCTTGTACGTCCTGGACGGCACGGTCAACGTCAACGGGGGACAGTGCCACATTCTCCGCAATGACCTCGGCGAGCTGATCTTCCAAACGGAACCAGCCTAGGACAAGACCCGGCCTGCGTTGGACCCGCGGCAAGACCCTTCATCCTTGCCAGCACTGACACTGTCCTGCAGGGTGGTCACGGGCGCTCAGGATGCGCCCGGGCCGTCCACTGCCACTACGATGTCACGGAATTGACCGCTGTATCTGGAGCCTGACTCTTAGCCGGCAACATGTGGTTGGGGAGCCTGTTTCCTGGTACCCGGCCGCGAATTTCAAGCAGATCCCGTGCGTGGGATTGCAAACGCTTGTCTTCTTCGGAAACGGGAATCCAGGGCGGAACCGGCGTCGAGTTTCCGGCGTCGTCCCGAGCCACCATCACGGTCAGGCAGTAGGTGGTCAGGTTCATTTCACGGCCCTTGGGATCGCCCGAACGGACGTGGACGGCGATGTGCATGCCCTTCGATCCCGTGTAGACCAGCCGGGCCTCCACTTCGACCACATGGCCGATCAGCAGCGGCCGGTAGAACCGCACACCGCCGGAGAACACCGCCACTGTGTCCCTCCCGCAGTAACGCGATGCGCAAACATAGGCGGCCTCATCGATCCACTGCATCACGATCCCGCCGTGAACCTTTCCACCCCAGTTCACGTCGGTAGGTGCGGCCATGAACCTGAGGACCACGCGCTCGGCCGTACCTGCATCGCTGTACTCCTGGGCCTTCATTGCCGCCACGATCTCTTCGCGCACGTTGATC
The DNA here is from genome assembly GCA_049578485.1 of Specibacter sp. Lineage (GTDB taxonomy): Bacteria > Actinomycetota > Actinomycetes > Actinomycetales > Micrococcaceae > Specibacter. The sequence continues at coordinate 2,479 of JBAUMA010000068.1, read as the reverse complement.
CGGGTCAGGGCGTCGTCGCGTCGTTCAATCTCCTCCGCGGTGGCTGGCTCGAATCGGCTCACCGGGATGGAGTGCCCGTCGTCGCCAACGGCCACGAAAATCACGATGCACTGGCTGCGCATGCTGGGGCTTGCGCCCCTTGGGTCGCCCGAGGACACGACGGTGCGAATGTGCATCGATGATCGTCCGGTGTAGACGATGGTTGCCTCAACCTCCACCATGTCGCCACTGTTGACGGGGTCGGCGAAGTGGATGTTGCCCACGTAAGCGGTCACACAATATGACTTGGCCCAGCCAACGGCTGCGGCGTAGGCCGCCTTGTCCACCCACTCCAGCACCGTCCCGGCATCCACGGAACCGCTGTGACCGACGTCGGTCGGGGCTGCTAGGAAACGAAGGGTCACGGAATTGGCGGCAGTCCTACTCATGAAACAAGTCTATTGAATTGGCAGACGCGTCAGGCCCGGGGGAGTCGCATGCGCAGTTCCTCCCGTCACAATCGCCACATCACGCGACGGAAGGCGGTTGGCCGCCCCAAAGGCAATGACAAAGCCCTACCGGGTCTATTGGGGGACGACCCGGTAGGGCTTCTCCGTCGATAGTACATGGCCAACGGCGGCCGCGCACAATCATGGTGGTTGGAGTGCTCTGGAGACGAAGGACCCCCAATGGTCTTTCGTCTCCAGGCAAAATTGGGAGCGACTATGGCTTGTGTATTGAAGAGCTCATGGTTCGCTGGGGTCGTCCGCGGCTCGTCGGAGCGCGGGGGCGTCGCTTTGCGGCTTGGACGTCCAAGTTGAGTACTTGGACTTGGCGGGGATGTGAGGGGGTGAGCTGGACTTCGGCCGTAAGGATGCCTTCGGGTCCATGGAAGTTGACTTCCAGATGTGAGTTGTTGATGATTTCGACTTGGCTGTCGTCGGGAGTCAGCGGGCCGACTTGTTCCTTCATGCCTGCCAGGTCAGCTCTGCGCTCCTGCCATGATCGATCGAGGGCGACACATAAGGAGAAGGCACTGTCGATGACGTTGCCATGAAGAATGAATCTCCCAACAGCCGCGAGGATGCTGTCAAGGTTGTCTGGCTCAATGGTCGTATCCGACGGGTGCTTGAGAAGGGACTTGAGAGCGTGGATCGCCGGGGCGCTGACGGGGGCATACGTGCTGCCGCCAAAAGCAATGACTCCCATCCCGGAGGCCTGGTGCCAGCACATGTGGGCCCCGTATCCGGGGTAGCCGCCTACATGATGGCTAATTGGTCCGAAGTCCGGGTCTTGTTCCACGAAGAGCCCGAGTCCGTAGCCGGACAGGCCCCAAGGGAAGTCCCTTGAACGGGCGAGGCCTGTTGCCGCGTCGATGGTGTAAGGAAGCGGCGTCACTGGTAGTTGCATCCGGCGCAGGAGCTCGGACGGCAGGTACACGTCGTCGGCAGAGCTGCTTGTAGCTGCGGCCAAAGTGCCGACCCACCTGCTCATGTCGGAAAGGTTGCTGAGAACACCGCCGATGGCGGAAAAGCTGCCTGGTGGGGTCAGTTCCTGCAGCTGCCACTTCCTTCCACAGAGCCGGTACCCGGTGGCCAAGCTGTCAGGAGAAACGTCGCGGTAATCAAAGGTAGTGGCGTCTAGTCCCAACGGCCCGAACAAGCGAGCCGTGACTACCTCCGGGTAAGGTTCTCCAGTGACGGTCTCGATGATTCGCCCAATCATGGCGTACCCCAGATTTGAATATTGGAAGGCTTGGCCTGGACATGTCGTCCTGACGGTTCCGGCGGCCAACAGGGCGTCGAAGGCCTCAGAGGACATCGACTCCTGGCGGTCTGCCCAGGCATCATCGGACGGGAACCCTGCGCCCATGGACAAAACGTCGTGGAGAGTGGGCAGCCTCCCCGCCGGTCCTTCGTCCGCCAGTCCCGGTAGGTAGTTGCAAACTGGCGCGTCGAGGTCCAACAGTCCTTCGCGTTCCAGGAGCAACGTCGTAGCGGCCGCAAAACTCTTTGACAGTGACGCGATCCGAAAAACCGTGTTGGCTCCGGGGCGATTCCCACTGCCCAGATTGGTTTCTCCCGTTGAAGAAAAATGGACTATTTCCCCATGGTCAACGACAGCCCATGCAAGTGCCGGACATCCATCGGAGCTTGCTGCGATCTTATGGGCAACGTGTCTGAATTGACCGTCGATTTGTGAATAGTCGATGTGGGTCTCCCGCGCAGCCAATACTTGAACGCTACTCATTGACATCTGCGTTCTTCCGACCGCGCTTGTGCACCAGGGCCTCGCTGGGGTGAACTGCTTCAAGCATCAGCATGTGAGTGTTTCGCCGCGGGCGAAGATACACCAGGTAGTAGGCAAGTGAGACGACGACGATGCCACCGGCCACGAGGAGATCGCCTGAGGTTTGCTGTGTAAGCACGACGACGGACATAACGATCGCCACAATCGGGGCGGCAGGCCAAAGAGGCATCCGGTAGGGTCGGTCGAGGGT
>JBAUMA010000067.1:0-14750 GCA_049578485.1 Specibacter sp. | reverse complement strand
CGTGATGTCCTTGCCCGTCAGCGCCAGCTCCCGCAGATGCCCCTCGCCGATGATCCCGCCGAGCCGTTGCAGGCTCCCGACGTCGGCCACAATGGCGAGCCGAGCCTCCCGGACACTGAACTTGGCGTCGGCACTGGCCAGGCGCACGTCCGCGGCACTGACAAGGTCCACGCCGCCGCCGATGCACCAGCCCGACACAGCCGCGACGACGGGCTTGCGGCACCTGGCCACCGAGCTGACGCCGTCCTGCAGCGACCGGATCAGGCCCAGCAGCTCGGTGCGCTGCGCGGCCTGGGCTGCTGCGCCCGGACCCAGCTTGCCCAGCCACTCCCCCAACACCTCCTGGACGTCCAAGCCCACGCTGAATTGGTTTCCGGTGCCCGTGAGCACCACGGCCCGGACGCCGTCATCGGCATCCAGAGCCGCGAAAACATTGGGCAGTTCGGCCCAAAAGTTGCGCCCCATCATGTTGCCCCGGCCGGGCCCGGCAAGGCGGACGACGGCGACGGCCGGGTTGGGTGCCGCCTCGACGGTGAACGCCTTCCACGGTCCGGCGGCGGGCACTGCATGCGTTGCGCCCATCAGTACAGCTCGCCCTTGTCGGCCTTGGCCACCAGGGAGGCCGGGGGCAGGAACTGCTCGCCGTAGGCCGCCGCCAGCTCACGGGACCTGGCCACGAAACCTGCAGGGCCGCCGTCGTACCCGTTGATGTATTGCAGCACGCCGCCGGTCCAGCCGGGGAAGCCGATGCCCAGGATGGAGCCGATGTTGGCCTCCTCGACGGAACGGAGCACGCCCTCGTCCAGGCACCGGACGGTTTCCAGGGACTCGGCGAAGAGCATGCGCTCCTCCATGTCCGCAAAGGGGATGACGGCAGTGCCGCCGTAGTTCTCGGCCAGGCCCTCCCACAGCCCGGTGCGGTGGCCATCGGCATAATTGTAGAAGCCGGCGCCGGCCAGCTTGCCCTTGCGACCGAACGTCTCGATCATGGCATCGACCACGTCATAGGCGGCATGGTGGCGGTACTGTTGGGCGCCGCCGTCGGCCTCGAGCCCGGCCTTGGTCTCCTTTTGGATCTTGGACATCAGGGTCAGGTTCAGTTCGTCGGCCAGTTGCAGCGGAGGAGCCGGGTAGCCGGCCTGCGCGCCAGCCTGCTCGATCGACGCTGCCGCGATGCCCTCGCCGAGCATGGCAATGGCCTCGTTCATGAACGTGCCAATGACGCGGCTGGTGAAGAAGCCGCGGCTGTCATTGACCACGATGGGGGTCTTGCGGATCTGCTGGGCGACGTCGAAGGCGCGGGCCAGGGTTTCCTCGGAGGTGTTTGCCCCGGCGATGATCTCCAGCAGCGGCATCTTCTCCACCGGCGAGAAAAAGTGCAGGCCGATGAAGTGGGGCTGGTCCTTGACCCCTTCGGCGAGCCGGGTGATGGGCAGGGATGACGTGTTTGAACCCAGGAGGGCGCCCGGAGCCACGATGTCCTGAATTTCGGCAAAAGCTTTTTGCTTGACGTCCACGTTTTCAAAGACGGCTTCAATGACCAAGTCGCAGCCGGCCAGGTCCGCGGCATCCGCGGTGGGCGTGATCTTGGCCAGCAGCGCGTCGGCTGCCTCCTGCGTGGACCTGCCCTTCGCCACGGCTGCATCTGTAAGCGACTTCGAGTGCGCCTTGCCACGCTCGGCCGCCTCGATCGAGACGTCCTTGAGCATGACGTCCATGCCGCCGCGGGCACACACATAGGCGATGCCGGCGCCCATCATGCCAGCGCCCAGGACGGCCACTTTCTTGGCCGTGAACTTTTCAAAGCCGGCCGGGCGGCTGCCGCCGGAGCTGATGTGCGCCATGTCAAAAAAGAACGCCTTGGTCATGTTGGTGGAGACCTGCCCCGTCACGACTTCCACGAAGTAGCGGGATTCAATCTCCAGGGCCGTGTCAATGTCCACCTGGGTGCTTTCGACGGCGGCCGCCAGGATGGCGCGCGGGGCCGGGTAGTTGGCACCCTTGAGCTGCTTGCGCAGATTGGCCGGAAACGACGGCAGGACCGCGGCAAAGGCGGGCGTTGAGGGGGTTCCGCCGGGGATCCTGTACTTGGGCACGTCGAAGGGCTGGACGGCGTCGGGGTTGGCCTTGATCCAGGCCTTGGCGGCGGGGAAGAGCTCCTCCACGGTGGCCACCACCTCGTCCACGAGGCCCAGCCCGAGGGCCTCGCCCGGCTTGTAGCGCCGCCCCTGCAGCAGCACCTTGGTGAGGGCGTCGGCCACGCCAAGCATGCGCACGGTCCGCACGATTCCGCCGCCGCCGGGAAGCAGGCCAAGGGTCACCTCGGGCAGGCCGATCACCGAGCCGCGGGTGTCCGCCGCGATCCTGTGGTGGGTGGCCAAGGCAATTTCCAGGCCGCCGCCCAGGGCCGCGCCGTTGATGGCGGCCACCACGGGCAGGCCCAGGGTTTCCAGTGTGCGCAGCGGGGTCTTGATGGTGGTGCCCAGCTCGAAGATCCTTGCGGCGTCGTCCTGGGTGGCCGCGACAAGGTCGTTGAGGTCCCCGCCGGCAAAGAACGTCTTCTTGGCGGAGGTGAGGATGACGCCGGTGATGGAATCCTTTTCCGCCACCAGCCGCGCCACGGCCCGCTGCATCGAGGACGCATACGCCTCGTTCATGGTGTTCGCGGACTGCTCCGGGTCATCCATGGTCAAAATAACGACGCCGTCGGCGTCCTGGTCCCAGCGAATGGTGTTCCTCATGCTCAAACCCTCTCAATCAACGTAGCCAGGCCCATGCCGCCGCCAATGCACAGCGTGATGACGGCCCGGCGGGCGTCCCGGCGTTCCAGTTCATCCAGCACGGTGCCAAGGATCATGGCCCCCGTGGCGCCCAGCGGATGGCCCATGGCGATGGCCCCGCCATTCACATTGAGCTTTTCGTCGGGGATCCTCAAGTCCTTTTGGTACTTCAACACCACGGAGGCAAAGGCCTCGTTGATCTCAAACAGGTCGATATCCTCCACCGTCAGGCCCGCCTTCTTGAGCAGTTTGTGCGTGGCCGGCGTGGGCCCGGTGAGCATGATGGTGGAATCGGCGCCGGAGGTTGCCGTGGCCACAATCCGTGCACGCGGAGTCAGGCCCAGCTGTTGGCCCACCTCGGCGCTGCCCACCAGGACCAGGGCGGCGCCGTCGACAATCCCCGAGGAGTTGGCGGCCGTGTGGACGTGGTTGATCCGCTCAACGCTGTGGAACTTCTGCAAGGCCACGGCGTCGAATCCGCCGGCGTCGCCCATGGCGGCAAAGGCCGGGCGCAGGCCGGCCTGGGACTCCGGGGTGGACTCGGGGCGCATGTGTTCGTCGCGGTCAAGCACCACCAGGCCGTTTTGGTCCTTGACGGGGATCACGGAGTTGGCGAAACGGCCCTCGGCCCAGGCCCGGGCCGCGAGTTGCTGCGAGCGCACGGCGTAGGCGTCAACATCCTCACGGCTGAATCCTTCGAGCGTGGCAATCAGGTCCGCCCCGATGCCCTGCGGCACAAAGTAGCTGTCGTAGTTGGTGGCGGGGTCCATGGCCCAGGCGCCACCGTCGGACCCGATGGGCACGCGGGACATGGATTCCACGCCGCCGGCGATGATCAGCTGGTCCCAGCCGGAGCGCACCTTTTGGGCGGCCATGTTGACCGCTTCCAGGCCGGATGCACAGAATCTGTTGACCTGCACGCCGCCCACGGTGTCCGGCAGGCCTGCAGCCAGGACGGCGGTACGGGCAATCACGGCACCTTGGTCGCCCACCGGGGAAACCACGCCCAGGATGAGGTCGTCGATGAGGTCCTCATCCAGTCCGGGGTGACGTTCCCGGAGGGCTTCGATCAGGCCCACCACCAGGTCAATCGGCTTGGTGCCGTGCAGGGCGCCTTTCTTGCCGCGGCCGCGCGGGGTCCTGACGGCGTCGTACACAAATGCTTCCGGTGATCCTTGTTCGCTCACGTGGGGCAGGTCCTTTCAAGGGAAATTCCATGGGGTGGGTCGGGTCAGAGCGAGCGGGCGATCAGTTCCTTCATGACCTCGTTGGCGCCGGCCAGGACGCGCAGCACCCGATTGTCCGCGTACATTCCGGCGATGGGGTATTCCAGGCAGTAGCCGTAGCCGCCAAAGAGCTGCTGGCAGCGGTCCACCACCTCCCCCGTCCTGTCGGTGATCCAGTATTTGGCCATGGAGGCCGTGGCGGCGTCGAGTTCCCCGTTGACATGCTTGACGATGCAGTCATCCAGGAACACCCGGTTCACGCGGGTGATGGTGGCACATTCGGCCAGTTCAAAGCGGGTGTTTTGCAGCTCGAACAGCGGCTTGCCAAACGCTTCGCGGCTCTTGGTGTATTCCAGCGCCGCCGTGACGGCCGCCTCGCTGATGGACTGGGCCAGGATGGCCGTAATGAGGCGTTCCTGCGGCAGCTGGTTCATGAGCTGGTAGAAGCCCTGCCCTTCCGTGCCGCCGAGGATGTTCGACGCCGGAATGCGCAGCTCCGCGAAGAACAATTCCGAGGTGTCCTGGCCCTTGAGCCCGATCTTGTCCAGGTTGCGGCCCCGGGTGAATCCCGGGGTGTCATTGCCCACCTCCGCCACCAACAGTGAGATGCCCTTGGCACCTTGGGCGGAGTCGGTTTTGACGGCAATGACCACCAGGTCGCACAGCTGGCCGTTGGAGATGAAGATCTTGGAACCGTTTACTACGTAGTGGTCCCCGTCCAGGCGGGCCCGGGTGGTGATGGCCTGCAGGTCCGAGCCTGTGCCCGGCTCGGTCATGGCGATCGCGCCGACCCATTCGCCGCTGCACAGCTTGGGCAGCCAGCGCAGCTTTTGCTCTTCCGTGGCGTAGGCCAGCAGGTAGTGGGCCACGATCCCCTCGCTGACGGCAAAGCCCATGCTCCCGGCCCCGGCGGCGGTTTGCTCCTGCAACAGCAAGGCCAGGTTGGCAAAGGTGCCGCCACCTCCGCCGAACTCCTCCGGGATGGACATCCCGGACAGGCCCAGCTCGCCGGCGCGCTCATACAGGTCCCGGTCAGGGTGGCCCTGGGCCGCGAACTTCTCCTCGCGGGGCGCCACCTCCTTGACAAAGTAGTCCCGCAGCAGGTGGGCAACGTCTACCAGATCCTCATCGATCCAACTCGCGGAAAAATAGCTTGTTGACATACCGCCAATAGTTCAGAACTATTGACAGCGTGTCAATAGCAAGCCGGCGATTCCTATCGAAAGCGATGACCATGACCAGTTACACCGCCATCACGTACACGTTCGACGCCGGCATTGCCACCATTTCCCTCAACCGCCCCGAGGCCCGCAACGGCTACACCATGGCCATGGCCGACGAGGCCGAGCACGCCTTTCTGGAAGCCGACGCCGACCCTGCCGTACGCGTGGTCGTGTTCACCTGTGTGGGCAAGGACTTTTCCGTGGGCGCCGATCTCAGCGGCGGCACCTTTGACATGACGGCCAACGGCGAGGACGCCGGTGACTGGCAGGAACCGGCCGGACGGTGCTCCAAGACCATTTTCGGCATGAACAAGCCGGTGATCGCTGCCCTGCGGGGTGTGGCGGTGGGTGGCGGCATCACGATCACGCTGTCGTGCGACTTCCGGCTTGCCTCCACCGACTCGCGATTCTCCTTCCCCTTCAGCCGCCGCGGCATCTTCCCGGAGGGCGCCTCGGTCTGGTACCTGCCCCGCTTGATCGGCATGGCCCGCGCCACCGACTGGATGCTCACGGGGCGGCTCTTTGGCGCGGCCGAGGCCCTGGAATCCGGGCTGGTCACCTCCGTCCACGAGCCCGATGACGTTTTGGACGCGGCCTACGCGCTGGCCCGGGACATCATCGCCAACACTTCGGAAGTCTCCACCGCCGTCATCAAGCAAATGCTCAACCGGCTCAGCGGCCTGGACTCCCCCATCCCCGTGCACGCCGTGGACTCCCGGCTCATTGCCGGCCTCGGCACCAGCGCCGATGCCGTGGAAGGGGTCACCTCCTTCCTGGAGAAACGCCCACCCCGCTTCCCGCTGACCCTGCCCGCAGACCTGCCGCAGTGGCTGCCCTGGGTCCAGGCGGAGCCGGCACCGTGAACGCCGCCCACCCAGCCCCGCACCCGGGCACAGAAGCAAGGCCCGGGGAGGCGCCCGGCGTCGAACTTTCCGGCGAATCGGCCGAGCCGCGCCGGCAGCGGCTGAGCCCGGACGCCCGGCGGGAACAGATCTTTGCCTGCGCCCAGGCGCTGTTTGCGGCGCGGCCGTACGAGGACGTCTTGGCCACCGACATTGCGGCCGCGGCGGGCGTGGCTCGCGGACTGGTAAACCACTACTTTGGCAATAAGCGCGCCTTGTACCTGGAGGTCATCCGGACCAATTCCACGGTCTCGGAGCTGGCCATGGCATCCCTGCCCGCCGGCACACCGCAGGAACGGATCGATGCCGCCGTCACCTGGTTCCTTGACTCGCTGGAACAGACAGGCACCAGCTGGTTGTCGCTGGGTTCCGGCGGCTTGGGCCGCGACCCGGACCTGGAGAAAATCCTGATCGGGGCCGAAAACGACTCGATTGAAATGCTCATCGAGGCGTGCGGGCTGGCCGCGCGCACCGAACACCGCGAACAGATCCGCGCCATGTTCCGAGTGTATGTTCAGTTGGCCCGCAGCGGTGGCCGGGAGTGGCTGCTGCGCAAGACCCTCACCCGCCCGCAGGTGCACACGCTGCTCTCCGGCACGCTGCTGGCCATCGTCCGCGACGCCATCCCCGCCGTGACCGGCTGACCGTCGCGGCGGGGATCGCAAATGTCAGGGGTCCACGTAAAGGTCGGGCATCAGATCCGACGACGGATCCACGGCGTAGCCGTCGAAGTCGGCGATGCCCCGTTCCCGCAGCAGCTCCTCGTCGATGATGACCCGCCCCGTCAGCTCCCGGCTGTCGGTCGTGAGGATGGCGTGGGCGGCGTCGGCCATGATGGCGGGCTTGCGCGAGCGCCGGATCATTGCGTCACCGCCCAAGATGTTGGCGACGGCGGCCGTGGCGATGGTGGTGCGGGGCCATAGCGCGTTGGAGGCCACTCCCCGGCCGGCAAATTCCGCTGCAAAGCCCAGCGCCGTCAGCGTCATCCCGTACTTGGCCAAGGTATAGGCAGGGTTGGTGCCAAGCCATTTGGGGTCCAGGTTCAGCGGCGGGCTGAGCGTCAAAATGTGCGGGTTCGGCGCCACCAGCAAATGCGGCAGTGCGGCCCTGCTGAGCATGAATGTGCCGCGGACGTTGACGTCCTGCATGAGGTCGTACCGTTTGGACGTGACGTCCAGGGTCCCGGCCATGGACAGCACGCTCGCGTTGTTGAGGACGACGTCGATGCCCCCGAAGGTGTCGACCGCCGCCTCCACGGCGCGTGCGATGGTTTCGTCGTCTCGGATGTCGCCCACGATGGGCAGCGCCCGCCCGCCCGCGGCTTCGATGGCGGCCGCCGCCGTGTGGATGGTGCCTTCCAGCCGTGGGTCCGGGGCGTCGGTCTTGGCGATCAGCACCACGTTGGCACCGTCCTGCGCAGCCCGGACGGCGATGGCCAGGCCGATGCCGCGGGAACCTCCGGACATCAGGATGGTCTTGCCGGCCAGGCTCCCCTGCCGGGCGGTGTTGGATTCTTCGGTCATGGCCCCTCCAATGCGTTTCGCTCGGATCAGTCTGTGGCCACTGTACTGCCTGCCGTTGTGGGCTCGGCGGCCAAGAATACCGAAACCCACCGCCCCGGCGACCGCCGGATAAGATATTGCCAATGCCATTGGGGCATTGGCATGCGGGATTGAAATGGACAACCATGGGCGACACCAGCGAAAACATAAGTTCCGCACCGGGCAATAATTCCTCCGGCACCAAAGTGTTGATTGGCTTGGCCGCGGCCGTTATTGTCCTGATTGGGCTGGGGCGGATTTCCTCCATTGTGGGACCGGTTTTTCTGGCCTTGGTCCTGACCATTTGTGTCTACCCCATAAAACAAAAGTTGATCGCCCGGGGAATCCCAGCGGCCCTGGCCACAGTGGTCACCATCTTGAGCGTTTATGCCATGGTGGGCGCCCTGATTGCGGCACTGTGGGTGTCGGCCGTGCAGTTCACCAAGCTCCTGCCACAATTTGCCCCGCAGATAGCGCAACTGAGCTCGGACCTGCGCGTGTTCTTGCACGACACCCTGGGCATTGGCGACGACCAGGTCCGTTCAATCGTGAATTCGATTGACCTGCGGGTCCTGCTGGACACCGCCTACAACTTGCTCGGCAGCGCCATGAACGTGGGCTCGGGGACGGTGTTCTTGTTGCTGCTGGTGATGTTCATGAGCATCGATGCCGTGCACTACCCCACCATCTTGGCCGTGGTAAAGGTCAAGCGGGCCCCCGTGGTGGAGGCGCTGGCCAACTTCGCCAGGCTGTCCCGGTCGTTTATGGTCATGACCACCATTTTTGGCGCCATCGTGGCCGTGCTGAACCTGATCCTGCTGCTGGTCCTAGGAATCCCGGGCGCCGGGCTGTGGGCCATGCTGGCGTTCGTGTGCGGCTTCATCCCGTTCATCGGCTTTTGGATCAGTCTGGTGCCGGCCGCCATCATGGCCCTGCTGGCCGGCGGGCTGCCGTCCTTCATCGCCGTCGTGGCGTTTTACGGTGTCATCAACTCGCTCATCCAGTCCGTCATCCAGCCGAAGTTCGTGGCAGGCACGGTAAACCTGAACATGACCTTGACGTTCTTGTCGGTCATCTTCTGGTCGGCACTGCTGGGTCCTCTCGGCGCCCTCCTGGCGGTCCCGCTGTCGCTCTTTGCCCGGGCCATCCTGGTCGACTCCCATCCGCAGTCGGCCTGGCTGAAACCCCTGCTGGGGGACGTCTCCGTTTCCAGGGCCATGCTCAAGGAACAAAAGGCTGCCGCGAGAGCCGGCAAGCGCGCCAACCCCTCCGCCTGAGCAAAGTGCCGCCGTCGTCCGCGGGAAAATCAAGGACGACGGCGGCACTCACCGCACGTTGGAAGGTGCTACTTCGCGGCGCCCAGGATGATCTCGTTGATCACCGGCGCCGGGCCGCGGTCCAGCACGAGCCGCACACCGGTAATGGGTGTGCCTCCCACGGCCAATTTCGTGTAGCCGGATTTGAGCTTTCCGGCCTTGGTCCAGGCTCCCCCGCGCTGGACCTCAACGGTCCCGCCGCCGGTGCCCAGCACCGTGACTGTCGGCACGGAGCGGGCATCGAACAACTGGGTCACGTTGTCTCCCTGAACTGCGGCGCGGGCCCCGGTCCAGGCCGTGTCCACCCGGCCGTCCACGGCGTCGGAGAGCACACTGCCGGCAGCCGGGTCAATGGAGGAGGTCACCCCCACGGGAACAGTGCTGACGGTGAACTCGCGGATCTTGACCCACTGGCCGCCCGGGTTGGCGGCCGTGGCGGTGATCCGCACATAGCGGGCCATCACGGGGGTGGCGAACGTGGCGTTGATGACCGGGGCGTTGTCGAAGGTGCCGGCATCCGTCCACATGGTGCCATCCACGGAGTACTGCAGTTTCGCGTTGTACATCATGTCGGCCTTGACGGTGTCAGAGTCGGACTGCTGGATCTTCACGCCCGTGATGCTGACGGCTGCGCCGAGGTCGGCACCGATCACGGATCCGACCACGGGTGTGCTGTTCGTCCAGAAGATGGTGCCGGTGTCGCCGTCGAACATCTTGTCCGGAGTGTTGTTGGAGTAGGCCTGGAAACTGGTCACGGCCTTCGGTGCCGAACCGGCCACCGGGATTGCCCCGAGCCAGGCGTCGCTCACGGACTTGGCCTTGGCAATGAACGACTGGAAGACGCCGTCACCCACCTGCGGCACCACGAGGCCCTGGTCCAGGGTGGGCTGTGTGGCTGCACCGGCCGCAGCTACGGCGGCATTCAGCTTGGCGCGCGCCTTGACCACGGCTGCGCCGTCGTTGTTGGAAACGGCCTGGAGCATGTCCAGGGCGGCCTCGGTGGCGTCGCCCCAGTTCGCGGCGGTGTCGATCCAATGCTTCGCGTCAGCGTAGAAGCCGGTCGAGGCGATCTTGGCCAGCTCCTTGGGCATGTGCTGGATCAGTTCCGCACGGTTGGCGAGCGCCGAACGCGCAGGGAACTTCCCGGCGTCGTACTTGGCCCAGAAGGCGGCGACGTCCGCGGACAGGGCCGGAGCGCTCGGGGTGAGCGCGTCGTCCTGCCAGTTCTGGTTGAGGTCGGCGAAGGCCGTGAGGGATTCCAGGGCGCCGTCCCTGGTACCGGCGATCAGCTTCAGGGCGGCGTTCATGGACTGCTGCGGCCGGTAGGCCGGGCCGTTCCAGGTGAAGTCGGCGAAGTTGAACAGGGTGGGCAGGGACGCGTAGGACTCGATCATCGGGTTCGCGGTGATGCCGGAGGTGGCCGTGTAGAGGTCCGCATCGCGTCCGATCAGCGGGGCAAGGAACAGCTTGTTCTGGGCGAAGTCGTTGACGGGGTAGTTGTCCCAGATGAACAGGCCACGGGGATTGGTGGCCGTGCCGTAGGTGACCTGGGCGGCCTTGGTGCTGGCGGTGGTGATCCGGTGCGAGACCACCTGCTCGCCGGTCCACTGGAGCAGGATGTCCGCATCCAACTCAATGCCGAGCTCGCCCTTGTAGGGATCGGCGGCCGAACCGGCGTAGTTGGTGGGCACCATCTGCAAGGCACCGACGTCGGGGTGCTTCTTGATGAAGGCGGCGTTGACGGCGTTCAGGTAGTAGGCCTGCGCGTCTGCCAGTCCCTTGAAGTTCGTCTTGGGGAACATGGCCAAGTCCCCGGCGCACTGCAGGTATGGGGCGATGTCATCCAGTGCGATGTAGAAGTCGCGGACACCGAGCGTGTAAAGGGATTCGAACTTGGCGACCGTCGAGTCCAGGTCCGCCTTATTTGAGTAGCAGATGTCGTTGCCGGGCGAGAGCGCATACGTGAATTTCACGTGGTTGGCGGCGGCCGTGTCGATGAGTTCCTTCAGCTGCGCCTGCTGGTCCCCTGTGTAAAGGTCACGCCATTGGGCGCGGAGCAGGGGGTCGTCCTTGGGCGAGTAGATGTACGTGTTCATCTTCTGCTGGCCGTAAAACGCAAACTGGTCCAGCCGGGCCTGGTGCGACCACGGGGTCCCGTAGAAGCCCTCCACCGTGCCGCGCACACTCATGAGCGGCCAGTCCTTGACGAGGACTGGGGCGATGTCCTTGTCGCTAATGACCTGGCGCAATGTTTGGACGGCGTAGAAGCTGCCGTTGTCGTCCGCGCCGGCCAGTACCGCCGTGTCCTGGCCCTTGATGCGGCCGGTGGCCAGTACATAGCCTTCCGCGTGGGCCAGCGTTGGCGCGGCGTCAACACCCAACTTGCCCAGGGCCTCCCCCACGCCCGGGTTGTCTTGGGGCGTGCCGAGGTAGATGACGCTGCCGTTCTTGATGTTCTTGGTGCTCGTCACCACGTCGACGTTGTGGCTTTGGCCCTTCAGCACCTGCGTTGCCGCACTCACGGCGGCCTTGTCCGTCGTCGGACCAACCACCAGGGTGACCCTGCCGTTGAGCGGCACCTCGCGTCCCTGCGTGGTGACCGCCTGGGGCACCGGGTAGATGGCAGGTGCCGCGGCAGCTGCCTTGCTGTCCACGGTCTGCTCGCCGGCCAAGGCGCCCGGCGCGGCGCCGAGGATAAGCGCGCCGGCGACCACGGTGGCCGTTCCGGCGCCGGCAATTCTTGTCATGAGTGCGTGTTTATCGAGAGCCATTAGCTTCCTTTTTGTTCGCTGCTGACGCGGATTCATCACCCACGTCATTGCACCTAATCACAAGACATCTGACGATTGAAAGGGGGTGGCGACAACTTTTGACAAATCAGTCACATCGACTCAACGCGATATGACGACTGTTTTTCGGCGCTGGCATGGACAGCTGCAGGCCGCAGTGGGCTCGACGACGACGGCGCTCGACTCGCATGGAACGTAAACATCAGGTGAATGGCTGCTACGGCCGGTGGCACAACAATCCGGCGGCTCAGCCACCGCCCGGTGTCCGAGGTGTGACTTATTTTCAGCCGGGCGGCTGCATCCGCGCGGCATTAATTTCCGGACCGCGTCTCATGATGCGAACGTGTTGCGGTGCTGCCGGACTACTGCAGGTTGGAGGTCAGCCGTGCGGCACTGTCCCAGAACTTCTCCATGACGGGGCGCTTGACCCAGTCGGCCAGTTCCAGTTCGCGGCTGTTGGCCCGGTAGCCGTCCTCGATTTCACGCAGCTCGCGCACGAACGATTCACTGTGGATCAGCACCGAGATCTCCATGTTCAGCGAGAACGATCGCACGTCCATGTTGGAGGAGCCGATGACCGCCACGTCGGAGTCGATGCTGAAGTGCTTGGCGTGCAGGACCTCCGGCGCCTTGTACAGGTAGATCTTCACGCCGGCCCGCAGCAACGCCTCATAATAGGAACGCTGTGCGTGGTAGACCATGGCCTGGTCGCCGATTTCCGAGACAAACAGTTCCACGGACAGCCCGCGACCGGCCGCCGTGATGATCGCCATGAGCACGGAATCCTCGGGCACAAAGTACGGGCTGGTGATGCTGACCCGTTCGGTGGCCTGGTGGATCATGGCGACAAAGAGCTTCAAGTTGTTGTCATTTTCAAAGCTGGGGCCGCTGGGCACCACCTGCGCGTCGATGCGGTGCGGGGCCGGATCCAGCACCACGGGCGAGGTGTCCAGCACCAGCATCTCGTCGGTCTCGCTGAACCAGTCGGTCACGAAAACGGCGTCGAGCTCGCGCACGGCCGGCCCGTGCAGACGCATCATCAGCTCGTGCCAGCGCAGCCCGCGGGCAATGTTCTTCTTCTTGTTGTAGCTCTCGTGCACCAGGTTTTGCGAACCGGTGAACCCCACCATCCCGTCCACGACCAGCAGCTTGCGGTGGTTGCGCAGGTCGATCCGCTGCCAGTGCCCCTGCCACGGCCGCAGCGGCAGCATGGCGTGGTATTCGGCGCCCATCTCCGCAAGCCGCGCGAGGGTTTCCTGCCGCCCGGGATTCATGAGGGAGGCCAGGTGGTCGCTGAGCACGCGCACCGTCACTCCCCTGGCCGCCGCCCTCGCCAGCGCATCAAAGAAGGGCCTGGTGGCGTCGTCGTGCACCAGGATGTAAAACTCGACGTTGACGTAGTGCTCGGCCCGGTCAATTTCGGCAGCCATTGCGGCAATGGAGCCGTGGTAGTCCGGGAGAAGTTCGACGTCGTTGCCTCCCACCATGGGCAGCGCACCCAAGGCACTGTTGAGGGTCACGAGCCCGGCCAGGCCCTGCGGCCAGTCCTCACGGTGGCTGAGCTGGTCGAATCCCTCGGTGCGTTCCAAGATCAGCCCGTTGACGTACTTTTGCTTGTCACGCCGGGACTTGGGGAGCCGGGAAAAACCGACGAGCATGAAGGCAATCAGGCCCACGTAGGGGATGAAGATGATGGTGAGCATCCAGGCGATGGCCGTGGCCGGACGCCGCCTGGCCGAAATGTAGGCCACGGAAATGGCGCCGAGGATGATGTGCCCCGCCAACAACAGCCATGCCCACGTCTCCGGATGAATCATTGCCCTGGTACCGCTCCCTCTTGGTGGGTGTCGATGGAAGAAGGCGGCTGCGGGCCCCTGCGGGCCAGCATCCGCCTTCGCCGATACTACCGTTTCGGGCGGTCAAGCCCCATCGTTCGGTGCGAGCCTAGGCCAGGACCTTGGCCTTGAGCTGCTGGTATTCGGCCTCGTTGATGGCACCAGAGTCCAGGAGTGACTTGGCGGAGGCAATCTGATCGGTCGGGCTGCTGGTGCCGGCAACGCGGCGCACGTACTCCTCCGTCTCATGCTGCGCGGTGGTCACTGCCTTGATGTTGCGCTCCGTCATGCCATTACCGCGGGCAATGATGTAGATGAGGGCCGTAACAACGGGGGCAAGCAGAAGGAAGAAGATCCACAAGGCCTTAAAACCCCCGGAGAGTGAGGAGTCCCGGAAGATATCCGCCACGATCTGGAAGAGGAGAATTAAATACGACAGGAAAAGAAAAAAGATGATGATCGACCAAAAGGTTTCCAAGAAGTTCACGGTTCGTCCCAATTTTTGAAAGATTCTCGACGCCGAACCCGCCTTTTCGGATCCGCCGAGTCACGCTGAAGACCAGTGGTCATTGCGTTTCTGGGGCCAGCGTAACAGCTGCCATAACGGAAGCATACAAAATTCAGGTCACGATTTATATACCGCGGATAACACCAGCACATTGTTGGCGTCAACCTGGCCCATCGTCTTTGTGAATGATTGAAATCGCCACAATGCGCACCATTCTGACAATTGCAGTTGTCATATTCGCCTGGAATTGGATACGGGCCGAAATTGTGGCCGGGGTGCCACCCCCATGCTTTTTGCAGCTGGCACCCTTGGGGCCGTTGACGCTTTTTCAGGGTTCGGCTCCGTACGCGGCCTGTTGGGCGGCGAAGCCGGGAATAGGCAAGGAAACGAAAAACCCCCGGCCAGTTGGCCGAGGGTTTTCCTCATCATGGTTGCGGGGACAGGATTTGAACCTGTGACCTCCGGGTTATGAGCCCGGCGAGCTACCGAACTGCTCCACCCCGCGTTGCGTTCTCTACTTTACGCCGGACCCCGCCCGGGCACCTAATCGCCGGCGGGTGACCTTCGTCTCCCCTGGTTCGAGGCCGGGTCTCGACAAGCCCGACCACCGGGCCCAACATGCAGTGGGGC
>JBAUMA010000066.1:0-7480 GCA_049578485.1 Specibacter sp. | reverse complement strand
GGCCCCCGCATGAGCTTTTCCAAATCGGGCCAGGTGGACCAGCGCTGGTTCTCGGCCAGGGAATCGTCGAGGATGTTCCAGTCGGCCGAGCGCGGATCGGACCCGTACGTATCGGCATTGCCCCACGACGACGCGGCGCCCTTGCGGGGGCGCTTGGTGGTTTTGCGGGAGGGTGTTTCGAAGTGCTGGTGGTCAGCAGAATACTTCATAGGTGTTTCGACTCCTGTGGGAGGAAGAAATGATGTTTTGGGCGCGAAGAGCTGGGCGAACAATCATTGGGTCCTCCTTAGGGTCGAAACGAACAGGTCATGATTATCTGACCATGGCTTTCAACGCGGTGTCAACGGTTGCGGTTCGCGGGCACCGCATCGGTGCGCAGCCCGCCCCAACGACCCCAGCCGTACACGGCAAGTGCGGCCTGGGCCAGGTAGATGAAGATCAAGACCGCCCCCTGGGCTGTCAGTGTTATGCCAACCAGGGCAGCGATGGCCGCGGGCACGATCAGCAGCCACGCCCAGCGGGACCGTTGCGCCAACCCCAGGAGCGCCGATACCAGCAGCCCCTGCAGGAGTCCGGCAAGGATCAGGGGCCCGAGCGGGAAGGAGAAGGTCAGGCTCGATCCATAGGCGCCCGGAGTGTGTGTCATGCCGGGCATCGCGGACCCCAAAATGACCATCGGCAGCACGGCGGCGGCTGCGTAAACCACGGCAACCGATAGCGGGACCACAAGATCGGTGGCGCGGAAAGATCGCAGCGAAATATCGCGGACCATGGCCCCGGAGTCCGGTGCCCGCCTGAACCAGGCGAGCCCGTAGATGCAGGCCGCCAAGCCCAAAACAGGCGGGATCCAGGAACTTGCCAGATACAGCACAAGGTACGTCCCCGACGGCAGGAAGCTGAACGGCAGGTTGAACAGCCCCGCCAAAATGGTCATGGCAAAGGACGCCGCCGCCAGCAACCAGCCCACTTCGCTGCGCCGGGCAATAAATACCAGGCCAAGGCACAAGATCAGCTCGCCCAGGATCCGCAACAGCAGATAGGTGGCTTGTGCGGGGCTGCCGAGGGGGCCAAATAAGATGTCGCCGAGTCCGTCCATGGCTCAACCTTAGGTGGAATGGCCCAAGCTGCGTGAGGTGCGTCTAAGGGTGGGGTGATTCCTGCCCCTATTCCTCCCGGAAGCGCTCGCGGCGTGTTTGGATGGGATGAGACGCTCGAAAGGCAGAACCGACCATGACTCGTGGAATATATGTCAGTGCCACCACGCCCGGCTCCGGGAAGACGTTGGTGTCTTTGGGCTTGGCTGATGTCCTGCACCGGCACGCGGACAAGATCGGCTTCTTCCGGCCCATCACGTGGGGTCCCGAACCGGAGCAGGACCCCACGGTGCTCATGCTCCGGCGCATGTACCGGCTCGCCCCGGACGTGTGCCGGGCGGGCATGAGCGGTGCCGAGGCACGGGCACTGCTCGCGGCCGGCAGGCGGGAGGACATTGACGCCCGGTGCGTGGAAATCTATAGCGACATCGCCAAGAAGTGCGATGTGGTGATTGTGGAGGGGACCGACCTGACGGGCCAGGACGCGGCCGTCGAATTTGACCTCAACGCCCGGCTCGCCAACAATCTGGGCCTGCCGGTGCTCGCCGTGGTCGGAGCCCGTGGGCTCACCGCCGAAGAGTCTGCCGACGCCGTGGACGTGGCCCGCAAGGAACTTGTCGCGGCCAACTGCTCCCTGCTGGCCATGATGGTCAACCGGGCCGATCCCGGGACGGTCGATGCGATCAAGGCCGCCGTCCGCCCCGGCGTCAGCCACCGTCCTGTCTATGTCATCCCTGAGATTGCCGAAATTTCCCGGCCCACCGTGGGGGAGGTCGCCAAGGCCCTGCGACTGCAGCAGATTGCCGGCAGCCCGGAGCTGGAACGCGACGTCCATGCCATCAAAATTGCCGCCATGACGGTGGGCAACTTCCTGCACCTGCTCGAAGCCAACGACCTGGTCATTGTGCCCGGCGACCGTGCCGACGTCATGGTGGCGTCGCTGGCCTCCGCGTTCTCTCCCGAATTCCCCGTACCCAGCGGCATGATCCTCACCGGCGGCCTGGCCCCCGACCCGAACGTGCTGCCGATCTTGGCCCATGCGCCGTTCCCCATTTTCAAGCACGACGACGACACGTTCAGCACCGCCCGCGCCGTCATCGAGGTGCGCAGCGAGATCCATTCCGGCCAGCGCCGGAAGGTTGCGGCGGCCATGGGCGCGTGGGCGCGCAGCGTGGACGAGGCCGAACTCCTGGAAAGGATGTCGCTGCCGCGTCCGGCCACCATGACGCCGCTGCGTTTCCTGCACGAGCTGATCGAGCGTGCCCGCAGCGACCGCAAGAGGATTGTCCTGCCCGAAGGCAACGATGTGCGCGTGCTGCAGGCCGCGGAGATCCTGCACCGCCGCGACGTGTGCGACTTGACGGTCCTGGGCAATCCCAACCAAGTGGCAGAACTGGCGGCCGCGCACGGGGTGGACCTGGACGGCGTCGACGTCGTCGACCCGGCCACCTCCGAACTGCGCGAAACCTTTGCCGTGGAGTACCAGCAGCTCCGGGCCCACAAGGGCGTGGATCTGGCCCGGGCCCGGGAAGTCATGGGTGACGGCTCGTACTTTGGCACCATGATGGTCCAGCTGGGTTATGTGGACGGCATGGTTTCCGGAGCCGCCCACACCACGGCCAACACCATCCGTCCCGCCCTGGAATTCGTGAAAACGCGCGAGGGCGTGCGCCTGGTTTCCTCCGTGTTCCTGATGCTGCTCGCCGACCGCGTGCTGGTATACGGGGACTGCGCCGTCAACCCCGAACCCAACGAGGAACAGCTGGCCGACATCGCCATCGCCTCGGCGGAAACGGCCGCTCAGTTTGGCGTGGAGCCGCGCATCGCCATGCTGTCCTACTCCACCGGCGGCTCGGGTTCCGGCTCCGCCGTGGACGCGGTGCGCCGGGCCACCGAGCTTGCCCGCGCAGCCCGCCCCGACCTCGCCATCGAGGGCCCCATCCAGTACGACGCCGCCGTGGACGCGGCCATTGCGGCCTCCAAACTGCCTGCGTCGGCCGTGGCGGGGCAGGCCACCGTGTTCATCTTCCCCGATCTGAACACGGGCAACAACACGTACAAGGCCGTGCAGCAGTCCTCCGGGGCCGTGGCCGTTGGCCCGGTGCTGCAGGGCCTGCGCAAACCCATCAACGACCTCTCCCGCGGCTGCACCGTGGAGGACATCGTGAACACCGTGGCCATCACAGCCATCCAGGCCCAAGCACCCACCGAATCGAAGGAATCCTAATGCGCGTGCTCGTCATCAATTCCGGTTCGTCGTCGCTGAAGTACCAGGTGCGGGACACCGTCACCCAGGCGGTCGAGGCGAACGGGCAGATTGAACGCATCGGCGAGGGCACCGGCGGGCCGGCCGACCACGGCGAGGCCATGGAATTGGTGGCCGCCACGCTGGAAGGCGAGCTGGCCGGGAAGCCGCTGGACGCCGTCGGGCACCGGGTGGTGCACGGTGGGGAACGGTTCGGCGAGCCCGTGCTTGTCAACAACGAGATCACCCGGTCCATCGAACGGTTGAACCCGTTGGCGCCGCTGCACAACCCGGCCAATGTGCTGGGCATCCGGGCGATCACGGCAAAGTGGCCGGAACTGCCGCAGGTGGCCGTTTTTGACACCGCCTTCCACCGCTCGCTGCCCGAGCACGCCTGGCGGTATGCGGTGCCGGATTCGCTGTACCGGCAGTACGGGATCCGGCGCTACGGCTTCCATGGCACCTCGCACCAGTTCGTCACGGGCCGGGCGGCGGAGCTGTTGGGCATCCCGCTGGAGCAGTTCAATGCCGTGGTGGCGCACCTGGGCAACGGTGTTTCGCTGACCGCCATCCAGGGCGGCGCCAGCGTGGACACGTCCATGGGCTTCACGCCGCTCGAGGGGCTCGTCATGGGCACCCGCAGCGGCGACCTCGACCCGTCAATCCTCGTTTACCTCCAGCGCCAGGGCCTGTCCGCCGACGACATCGACACCATGCTCAACCGTGAGTCCGGGCTCAAGGCGCTCGCGGGCGACAACGACATGCGCGCCATCGTTGACGCGGCCGAGGCCGGGGAGGCGCGGGCCCAAACGGCCCTGGCCGTGGCGTCCTACCGTTTGGCGAAGTACATTGGCGGCTACCACGTCGCTGTTGGCGGCGCGCAGGCCCTGGTCTTTACGGCCGGGATCGGGGAGAACTCCTCCGCCTTCCGTGCCCTCGTGGTGGACCGGCTCGGTGCCCTCGGGATCAAGCTCGACGCCGGTGCGAACCTTGAGCGCTCGGCTGCGCCCCGGGTGATCAGTGCGCCGGACTCGGCCATCCCCGTCCTGGTGGTGCCCACGGACGAGGAACGGGCCATCGCGGAGGCAACGGCCGCCGTCGTGCTTCGAGCCTGAGGCGGCAGGCGGGAGTAGGCTCAATCCATGCCTGAGATTCCCTACCCGCTGACCACCGAACGACTGGTGCTTCGCCGCTTTGCCGCGGACGACCTGCCGGCGTACTACGCCTACCAGCGCCTGCCCGAGACCGCCCGTTTCCTGCTCAACGATGCGCGCAGCTACACCGAATGCATGGGGCGGATTGCCATGTTCGCGGATGCGCCGTTTGACCAGGAGGGGCACTGGGCCAGTTTCGCGATCGAACGGATTGGCGCCCCCGGGCTGATCGGGGAGATCGCGCTGAAGTGGAGCGCCGGGGGCCGGCCGGAATCTGTGGGTGAGCACGCCGCCCTGGTGGGCGAGATTGGCTGGACGCTGGCGCCGGAGGCTCAGGGCCAGGGCATCGCCACCGAGGCGGCCCGGGCAGTGCTGGAACTCGCCTTCGGGCAGCTGAACTTCCGCCGGATCGAGGCGCGGCTGGATGCCCGTAACGACGCCTCCGCGGCCATCTGCGAACGGCTTGGCATGCGCCGGGAAGCTGTCATGCAGGACAATATGTATCTCAAGGGCGAGTGGACCTCGGAGGCCATCTACGCCGTGCTGCGGGACTAAACGGCGAACGTACAGTAGTTGCGCATGTCGTCGAAGAACATGCGCAACTACTGTACGTTCGATTGCGGGTCAGCGGAGCTCGGTGGCCCCGATCGCATCGGCCAGGAACGCATAGTCCCAGGCGCGGGTCTTCCAGCCCTCGTAGCGGCCGGATGCGCCGCCGTGGCCGCCGTCCATCTCGATCTTGAGCACTATCGGCTCCGAGCCGGTGGAGGTGGAGCGCAGCACCTGCACCCACTTGGCCGGTTCCACGTAGAGCACTCGGGTGTCGTTGAAGCTGGTGACGGCGGCAATCTTCGGGTAGGCCACGGCCCGCACATTCTCGTACGGCGTGTACTCCTTCATGTACTTGTACACCACCGGATCGGCGATCGGATTGCCCCATTCCTCCCACTCCAGCGCAGACAGTGGCAAGTCCGGGTCCAAGATGGTGGTCAGGGCATCCACGAACGGCACCTGTGCCACGATGGCCGCGTACTTTTCCGGCGCCAGGTTGGCCACCGCGCCCATCAGCAGTCCGCCGGCTGATCCGCCCATGGCGGCGATCCTCGAGGGGTCCACCCAGCCGGACTGTGCCAGCCAGTCGGTGGCCGCGATGAAGTCGCTGAACGTGTTCTTCTTGTTGAGCTTCTTGCCGTCCTCGTACCAGTGCCGGCCCATCTCGCCGCCGCCGCGCACATGCGCAATCACGAACACCACGCCGCGGTCCAACAATGACAACCGAGGCACGCCAAAGCCGGGATCCATGCTGACCTCGTAGGAGCCGTAGCCGTACACCACCCCGGCGTTTGAACCATCCCGGACCAGGTCCGCACGGCGGAGCACCGACAACGGAACCTTGGTGCCGTCGTCGGCCACGGCCCACTCGCGGGTCGCCACGTAATCCTCGGAACGGTAGCCACCCAGCACCGGTGTTTCCTTGCGCAACAACAGCTCGCCGTCGGGCTGGGCGGCCGTGGGCAGGACGTAGTCGTAGACGCGGGGCGGGGTGAAATCGGAGGTGTAGACCAGGCGGATGACGGGCGACTCAAACTCGGTCCCGCCCATCGAGGCCGTGTACAGTTCCTCGTCAAAGACGGGCTCGACGCCGGCCGCTTGGTCCGCGGTGCCCAGGCCCTCCAGCGCGGTCACCTGGATGCGCTCGATGGTGTCCTTCCGCAGCGAAACCATCATGTGTGTGGCCGTGACGGTGGCGCCGTTGATGCGCACGGCGTCGTCATGGCCGATCACGGTGGCCCACTCTTGTTCGGCCACGGGCTTGGCGAATTCAGACCGGTCCACCAGCGAGATCATGGAGTTCACGGCGTCGCGGTCATGGGTCAGCAGCACCTTTTCGACACCGTCCGCGAGGAAGGGCTCGGCGTCGTACAGGATGCCTGCGCCGCGGGGAATCAGGGTTTCCAGGCCGGCCTCCGGAGCGTCGAAGCTGAGAATGCGGGCTTCGCTGAACTCCGAGCAGCCGATGCTGATCACCAAGTGGCGGCGGTCGGCGGAGAGGCCAAAGCCCGTCCACATGGCCACGTCGTCCTCCTGGTACAGCACCTCATCCTGCGCCACGGGGGTGCCCAGGATGTGGGTCTTCACCTGGTACGGGCGCCAGGAGTCATCGGCCAGCATGTAGTACAGGGTGGTGCCGTCGGGGGAGAACGTCAGGCCGTAGAACACGTTCTCAATGACGTCCGCCAGCAGTTCGCCGGTGCGCAGGTCCTTGATGCGGACGGTGAACAGTTCGTCACCGGCGTTGTCGACGGCGTAGGCATAGAGGTTCCCGTCGCGGGTCACGGCGGCGCCGCCCAGGGAGAAGAACGGCTGGCCCTCGGCCTCGGCGTTGCCATCCAACAGGATCTGCTCGCCGGGAACGTCCACTCCGGGCTCGACCACCGGGGGAGTCCAGTCCAGCACGGAGCTGCCGTCGCCGTCGGCCTTCACCCGGCACTGGATGGAATAGGCGCTGCCCTCCACCATGCGGGAGTAGTACCACCAGTCGTCCTTGCGGCTGGGCACCGACAGATCGGTTTCCTGGGTGCGGTTCTTGATCTCGTTGAAGATGTCCTCACGCAGCTTTTCCTGGCCGGCCGTGACAGCATCCGTGTAGGCCTGCTCCGCGTTCAAGTGGGCCACGACTTCCGGGTTTTCCTTCTCGCGCAGCCATTCGAAGTTGTCCACGAATGTGTCCCCGTGGTGTGTCCGGGTGACGGGCACCTTCTTGGCCACGGGCGGCTGGACGGTCTGGGCGGACGGGGCTGACGTGCTGGCTGCGGCTTCGGAAGTCATGCAATCCACTGTAGCCAGCTTCTCCCGGTGCGGGCCGGCAGTAAGCCCACAGCGGAGCGGGCGGGATGGTGTCGCACCGTCGCACCGGCCGTCAGCCGCCGTCGCGTGGCTCCGCCGTCGCCGAAAACGGGGCCAAGCCGCGAACGCACCGACAAGAT
>JBAUMA010000065.1:0-1617 GCA_049578485.1 Specibacter sp. | reverse complement strand
GCCAGGATGATGCCGCGGCCGCGGGCGATCTCCTCAGCGCGTGAGTATATGTCCAAGGTCATTGCCCGCAACTGCGCAGCGGGCTCCGCCCCAACAGTCCGCTCCATGGTTTCAAAGGTGATGTTCTCATCGTGCTCGCCCACCTCGGCCTTGGCCGACGGCGTGAAGATTGCCGGTTCCAGGCGCGAACCGTCCACCAGGCCTGCCGGCAACGGCAGCTCGCACACGGTCTGGGACGTGCGGTATTCAGCCAGGCCGGACCCTGTCAGGTAGCCGCGGGCAATGCATTCGATCGGGAACATTTCCAGCTTTTTGCACACCATTGCACGCCCGGCAACCTCCGCCGGAACACCGTCGGCAACAGTTGTGGCCAGCAGGTGGTTGGGCACATCCAGCTGCTCAAACCACCACAGGCTCAGCTGGGTCAGGACGCGTCCCTTGTCAGGGATTTCGCTGGCCAGGATCTGGTCGAAGGCGCTGATACGGTCACTTGCCACGACCAGGACCACGTCTTCGCGGCCGGCAAACGGGGACTGCGAGTCCTCGGAGGGGCTGGGGACGGGGCTCGGGACGTACAGGTCGCGGACCTTGCCTGAGTAGACGTGCTGCCAGCCCGGGAGGACCGGTGCGGTGTTAGTTGCGGAGCTCATTTTTGAATCTTTCCCTTACGCCTGCGCGGCAGTGGTCGTCACGGTGATTTCGCCTCGGGCAGCCTTGGCCGCAATGTCGGTGCGGTACTGGCCACCCTCGAGGGAAATTTCTTCCATGCCGGCGTAGGCCTTTTCGCGGGCGTCCACCAAGTCATCACCCAGGGCAACCACGGCGAGAACACGGCCACCGGCACTGACGGTGTTGCCGTCGTCGTCCGTGGCAGTGCCTGCGTGGAGCACGTGTACGCCATCGAGCCGGTTTGCTTTCTTCACACCCCGGATTCGGTCGCCCGTCCGGGGCGCTTCGGGGTAGTTTTCGCTGGCCAGGACGACGGCGACGGCCGTCTCGGGTGCCCAGCGCAACTCCTCGAGCTCCGCGAGATGGCCCTTGGCGGCCGCCATGAGAACCCCGCCGAGCGGCGTCTTCAAACGGGCCAGCACGGCCTGGGTTTCGGGATCGCCGAAGCGGGCGTTGAATTCAATGACACGGGTGCCGCGGGTCGTCAGGGCCAGGCCGCAGTACAGTACCCCGACGAACGGGGTGCCGCGGCGTGCCATCTCGTCGATGGTCGGCTGCGCTACGCGGTCGATAACTTCCTGGACCAAGCCCGCGGGGGCCCATTCCAGCGGCGAATAGGCGCCCATGCCCCCGGTGTTGGGGCCTTCGTCGCCGTCGAAAATGCGCTTGAAGTCCTGGGCTGGCGCCAGCGGGACCACCGTGTGACCGTCGGCCAGCACAAACAGGGAGACCTCGGGGCCGTCCAGGAATTCCTCGATGACAACGGTTCCGCCAACGTCGAAGCAGGACTGGGCGTGGGCCAAAGCCTCATCGCGGTCATCCGTGACAACAACGCCCTTGCCGGCGGCGAGCCCGTCGTCCTTGACCACATAGGTGGCACCGAAAGTGTCTAGGGCGTCAGCGGCCTCGGCTGCGTTCGTGGCAACCTTCGCCATGGCGGTGGGAACC
>JBAUMA010000064.1:0-4233 GCA_049578485.1 Specibacter sp. | reverse complement strand
GGCCATGTCCTTGATGGCCAGGATGTGGGCGCCGGCGGCCACGATGCGGTCGGCCAGCTCCAGGTAGTAGTCCAGCGTGTAGATCTTCTCGGCCGGGTCCAGGAGGTCGCCCGTGTAGCACAGGGCCACCTCGGCGACGGCCGTGCCGGTGGCGCGAACCGCCTTGATGGCCGGTTCCATCTGGTCGACGTCGTTGAGCGCGTCAAAGATGCGGAAGATGTCGATGCCGCTGGCGGCGGCCTCCTGCACGAAGGCGTCGGTGACCTCAGCCGGGTACGGGGTGTAGCCCACGGTGTTGCGTCCGCGCAGCAGCATCTGCAGGCACACATTGGGCAGCGCCTCGCGGAGTTTGGCCAGGCGCTCCCACGGGTCCTCGCCCAGGAAGCGCAGGGCGACGTCGTAAGTGGCGCCGCCCCAGGCCTCCACCGACAACAGCTGCGGGGTCAGCACGGAGACGGCGGGGCCGGCGGCCACGAGATCCCTGGTGCGCACCCGGGTGGCCAGCAGCGACTGGTGGGCGTCCCGGAAGGTGGTGTCGGTGACGGCCACGGCGGTCTGGGCGCGCAGGGCGGCGGCAAAACCTTCCGGGCCAAGTTCGGCCAGCTTTTGCCGTGATCCTGCCGGGGCGTCAGCCAGCTCGACAGCGGGGAGCTTGCGGGCGGGGTCGTCGTGGACCTTGAGCTCGCCGTTGGGCTTGTTGACCGTGACATCGGCCAGCCAGGTCAGCAGCTTGGTGCCGCGGTCGGCGGACACGCGGGCCTTGAGCAACTCGGGACGCTCGTCGATGAACGAGGTGGCAATGTCCCCGGCGATGAAGGCGGGGTCCTCCATGACGGCCTGCAGGAAGGGGATGTTGGTGGAGACGCCGCGGATGCGGAACTCGGCCAGGGCGCGGCGGGTGCGGGAGACGGCCGTGGCGTAGTTGCGTCCGCGGCAGGTGAGCTTGACCAGCATGGAGTCAAAGTGCGGGCTGACCTCGGCCCCCGCGTAGATAGTTCCGCCGTCGAGCCGGATCCCTGCGCCGCCTGCGGAACGGTAGGCGGTGATTTTTCCGACGTCGGGGCGGAAGCCGTTGGCGGGGTCCTCGGTGGTGATGCGGCACTGCATGGCGGCGCCCTTGACGAAGACGGTGTCCTGGCTCAGGCCCAGGTCCGCCAGGGTTTCACCGGAGGCGATGCGCAGCTGCGCCTGGACCAGGTCCACGTCGGTGATTTCCTCGGTGACGGTGTGCTCCACCTGGATGCGCGGGTTCATTTCAATGAAGACGTGCTGGCCGGCCCGCTCCCCCACGGTGTCCACCAGGAACTCGACGGTTCCGGCGTTCACATAACCCATGGCCTTGGCGAACTTGACGGCGTCGCTGTGCAGGGCCTTGCGGATGTTCTCATCCAGGTTCGGCGCCGGGGCAATTTCGACAACTTTTTGGTGGCGGCGCTGCAGCGAACAATCACGCTCGAACAGGTGGATGACGTTGCCTTCGCCGTCGGCCAGGATCTGGACCTCGATGTGGCGGGGGCGCAGCACTGCCTGTTCCAGGAACATGGTGGGGTCGCCAAAGGCGGCGTCGGCCTCGCGCATGGCGGCCTTGAGGGCTTCCGGAAGTTCCTCGCGGGTGTCCACGCGGCGCAGGCCGCGGCCGCCGCCGCCGGCGACGGCCTTGGCGAAGATGGGGAAGCCGATCTCCTCGGCCGCCGCGATCAGGGTGTCGACGTCGGCGCTGGGCTCGCTGGATTTCAGCACCGGGATGCCGGCCTTGCGGGCGGCGTTGAGGGCGTGGAACTTGTTGCCCGTCAATTCCAGGACCTCGGCGGGCGGGCCCACGAAGGTGATGCCGGCGTCGCGGGCGGCGGCGGCCAGGCCGGCGTTTTCCGAGAGGAAGCCGTAACCGGGGTAGATCGCGTCGGCGCCCGATTCCTTGGCAACCCGAATGATTTCGGCAACGTCCAGGTAGGAACGCACCGGATGGCCCTCTTCACCGATCAGGTAGGCCTCGTCCGCCTTTTGGCGGTGGAAGGAGTTCCTGTCCTCGTGGGGGAACACGGCAACGGTCTTTGCGCCCAGCTCGTAGCTGGCACGGAAGGCACGGATGGCAATTTCGCCGCGATTGGCAACCAGAATCTTGGAAAACATGTCACTCCTGTGGAAACGCTGGTTAAGCGCCTGCCCGTCGGCATGGCCGGAGGCGGACTCGTGGGACTGAGGGTTAAGCGGTTGTCCACACTCCAGGCGCCGCACTGCGCGAAGGCGTCCTGGACCATGGCCCGGGAAAAACTAAAGTGGTGCAAGTTTCACCCAAGACAGGCGGCACCACAAATACTGTGTCGCAGCTCACTCCGTGGTGGCGTAACAAAGCTTACCGGTTCCGGATTCGCCGGTGGGGAGCCACCGGCATTCCGGCAGCTCCCCACAAGCGAATCATTTTCAGAAGACTTCGGCGAGCTCCTCGATGGACGGGCAGGAGCAGACCAGGTGGCGGTCGCCGTAGGCCTGGTCGATGCGGCGCACCACGGGCCAGTACTTGGCTCGCGGGTCCACCCCGGCCGGGAAGACGGCTTCCTCCCGGCTGTACGGGTGGTCCCAGTCCTGGGTCAGGCTCTGGGCCGTGTGCGGGGCGTTGACCAGCGGGTTGTCGCCGGCCGGCCACAGCCCGTCCTGCACGGCGGCGATTTCCTTGCGGATGGAGACCATGGCGTTGATGAACCTGTCGATTTCAGCCAGGTCCTCGGATTCGGTGGGCTCCACCATCAGGGTGCCGGCCACCGGGAAGGACATGGTGGGGGCGTGGAAGCCGTAGTCGATCAGGCGCTTGGCGACGTCGTCGACCGTGACGCCGGAGTCGGCAGTGATGCCGCGGACGTCCAGGATGCACTCGTGCGCCACGAGGTCGTGGGCGCCGGTGTACAGGACCGGGTAGTGCTCGCTGAGGCGGCGGGCGATGTAGTTGGCGGACAGGATGGCGGTCTGGGTGGCCAGGCGCAGCCCGTCCGGGCCCATCATGCGGATGTATGCCCAGGAGATGGGCAGGATCGACGCCGAGCCGTACGGTGCGCTGGAGACCAGTCCCACGGAGGAGTCGAGTCCCAACTCACGGGCCGGCAGGTGCTTGGCCAGGTGCGCGCCCACGGCCACGGGGCCCACGCCGGGGCCGCCGCCGCCGTGCGGGATGCAGAACGTCTTGTGCAGGTTCAGGTGGGAGACGTCGGCACCGAACTTGCCGGGCTGGGCCAGGCCCACCAGGGCGTTGAGGTTGGCGCCGTCCACGTAAACCTGGCCCCCGGCGTCGTGGATCATGGCGCAGATGGTGCTGATGGAGGTTTCAAACACGCCGTGGGTGGACGGGTAGGTGACCATGATGGCGGCGAGATCGTTCTCGTGGATGGCGATCTGGCGCTTGAGGTCGTCGATGTCGATGTTGCCGAAACCGTCCGTGGCGACCGGCACCACCTTCAGCCCGGCCATGACGGCGGATGCTGCGTTGGTGCCGTGCGCGGAGGTGGGGATCAGCACGATGTTCCGGTCCGGATTGCCGTTTTCCACATGGTAGGCGCGGATCGCCATGAGTCCGGCAAATTCGCCCTGCGAGCCGGCGTTGGGCTGCACGGAAACGGCGTCGTAGCCGGTGATCTCGGCGAGCCAGTCCTCCAGCTGCGTGGCCATTTCAACAATGCCCACGGTGTCCGAGGCGGGCGCGAACGGGTGCAGATTGGAGAATTCGGGCCAGGTCACGGCCGCCATTTCGGCGGTCGCGTTCAGCTTCATGGTGCACGAGCCCAACGGGATCATGCCGCGGTCCAGCGCGTAGTCGGCATCGGAGAGCTTGCGCAGGTAACGCAGCATCTGCGTTTCGGAGTTGTGCGCGTGGAACACGGCGTTGGTCATGAACTCGGTGGCGCGGGCCGGGGCGGGAAGCACGACGGCGGCCGGCTCCACCGCTGCGGCGGCACCGAACAGCGTGGCCAGGGCGGCGACGTCGTCGTCGGTGGTGGTTTCGTCCACGGCCACCTGGAGGTGGCTGTGGTCCACCTGGCGCAGCAGGTAGCCGGCCGAGTGGGCGGCGGCGACCAGCTCGGCGGCGGAGTGGCCGCTGCCGGCGGCAACCCGGATCTTCACAGTGTCAAAGAAGTTCGCGTGGACCACGGAGTGGCCGGCGGCCGTTGCGGCCTGGGCCACGACTGCGGCCATCGAGTGCACTCGGGTGGCAATCCTGCGCAGCCCGTCCGGGCCGTGGTAGAC
>JBAUMA010000063.1:0-2390 GCA_049578485.1 Specibacter sp. | reverse complement strand
ATCGTCGCGTTCGACCACGCCTACCACGGCCGCACCAACCTGACCATGGCACTGACCGCCAAGGCCATGCCGTACAAGACGAACTTCGGCCCGTTCGCACCGGAGATCTACCGCGTGCCGATGAGCTACCCGTTCCGCGAGGAAGCCGACATCAAGGGTGAGGATGCGGCCCGTCGCGCCATCACCATGATCGAGAAGCAGATCGGCGCCGACTCCGTGGCAGCCATCCTGATCGAACCCATCCAGGGCGAAGGGGGCTTCATCGTCCCGGCCGACGGCTTCCTGCCCACCTTGGCCGCCTGGGCCAAGGAAAACGGTGTGGTCTTCATCGCCGACGAGGTCCAATCCGGCTTCTGCCGCACCGGCGCCTGGTTTGCCTCCGAACACGAAAACGTCGTCCCGGACATCATCA
Source organism: Specibacter sp. (assembly GCA_049578485.1). Classification (GTDB taxonomy): domain Bacteria; phylum Actinomycetota; class Actinomycetes; order Actinomycetales; family Micrococcaceae; genus Specibacter. Next base: position 1,978 of record JBAUMA010000063.1, on the reverse strand, counting down.
CGATGGCCAAGGGCATCGGCGGCGGCTTGCCGCTTTCGGCCATCACGGGACGCGCCGACCTCATGGACGCCGTGCACCCCGGCGGCCTGGGCGGCACCTACGGTGGCAACCCGGTGGCCTGCGCCGCAGCCCTGGCGGCCATCAAGACCATGAAGGAGCACGACCTCAACGGCCGCGCCGCGAACATTGAAGCGATCGTCACCGCCCGCTTCACGGCACTTGTGGAGGAACTTGGTGCCAACGGCATCATCGGCGAAATCCGCGGCCGCGGCGCCATGATGGCGATCGAACTGGTCAAGCCGGGCACCGCTGCCACCACCAAGGAAGCCAACGCCGAGGCCGCCAAGGCCATCGCCGGCGCCTGCCTGCAGGCCGGCGTCGTCATCCTGACCTGCGGAACCTACGGCAACGTCATCCGCCTGCTCCCCCCGCTGGTCATCAGCGACGAGCTGCTCAACGACGGCCTGGACGTGCTCTCGGACGCCATCCGCGCAGCCGTTTAGGCAACGTCCGCGCCACGGCACCCCAGTGAAGGCATCTTGCCAATTCTGGGGTGCCGTTCGTGTTGTGGCCCCGCTTGCGCCGGAGTGGATAGGCTGTGTCAAACATTGTCTTGGACACGGTCGCAGGGCACGGCACACGCTGCATGGGGGTTGGCATGGAAAAACTGGAGTTTGACGAGAGATACCCGGCCATCTTCCAACCGGGCGGCGATGGTCTGCCCCGAACCGTGCAACGACCAGCAGCGCCGACTCCCGACACGGTGCCTCCTGCGACGGCGTCCCCCGGCAGTGCTCCGCTCGCTGTCCGCGCCCCCATCGTTGCGAGTGCGCCCATTGTGGTTCGTTCTCCCGACGCGGTCCGTGCCCCTGATGCCGTGCGCCTTCCGGCCGTGAGCATGGCCCCGGCACGCGAGCAGCGTGCCGCCGTACCGGCAGCCGCGGAGGCCAACGAACCACCGGAGCCTGCAGCAGGTTCGACGGTTGGGACCGGCCAGCTGCCGCCGGTGGAACACCTGGCCGGAACCCGGCACACACACTGGAGTGCCAGGTCCTGGATCCTGGGCGTTGGTGCCGCCCTGTTGACCGTGGCCGCCGGCATGGTTTGCCTTTTCGCGGAGCAGCTCTTCGCGCCGCACAGAGTCCTTGATGTAGGGGTCGGCAGCAGCCTTGCCGTGACCCCGTGGATATCGGTGGTTGTCGGGGCAGCCCACTCACTGATCATTGCCGGCATGGGGATGCTCGCGGCCATACTCCTGCTGGGCTCCCGGCACTATGTGGCTGCCTCGCATTGGCTGAGGGCAGGGGTTGTCCTGGTGGGGCTGGTGGCCTTGACGGGCGCCTACCTGGCAGTCTTTGCCAGCATTCTCTTTCCCGAGATCATCTATGGCCAGACGGGTGACTATGGTGGCGTGTCCAACTCCTCGTGGTCACTGCTGACGTTCTTCGCCGGACCGCCGCTGACGGTGTTTGCCCTGACGGTCTTGGCGGTGGTGGCCGTGGTGCGGCCTGGTGGCAGCCGGGCCAAGGGAGCCGTTTCCGGGCCTGCGGCCTTGGGGGCGGGCGCTTTGCTCATTGTCGGTGCGGCGGTGGCCTCGTTCGCTCCGCAGCTTTTCCCGGGATCGCTGAACGGCACGTCGGTACGCGTGGACGATCAGAACCTCTCAATCCTGCCGTGGCCTTATGTGCTTACCGGCATTGGCAGCTCGATTGCCGTCGTCGGTGCCGGGGTATTCCTGTGGGGTGTGCTCGTCATGGTGACCTCGCGCAGGGTATTCGATGACGAAATACCCAACGATGAGAGGCGAAACGGTGAGGTTCATAACGTGGTGGGTGCACCATGAAAGGGACATTCGACGACAGGTATCCGGCAATCTTCCAGCCCGGCGGCGACGGGCAGGCTGTGCCGCCCGCACGGCCAGCTCAGCCAGCGCAGCCCGCAGCGCCCGCGCAGCCCGCACGGCCAGCTCAGCCAGCGC
>JBAUMA010000062.1:0-2226 GCA_049578485.1 Specibacter sp. | reverse complement strand
CCCAGGCCCGCAGCGTGGATCGCGTCGCCGATCGCGAAAAACAGATCGGAGACGTTATTAAGCTGGGGAGAAGACATGGCGCGCCTCTTGTTCGAAAAGTTCTACAAATCGTTGTTCTGCCCGCTTTTCCCAGCGCTCGAGCGCCGTAACGCCCTCGCTGGCCCAATCCTCGACCACCTTCTCGAGCGGCAGCCGCTCGCGGCCTTTGCGGCGCCAAACCAACGGGTATTTGGTTTTCATCGGCGAGATAAAAGCGTCTTCATACTCGCGATGCCCAACCGAAACGCCGCTTGCGGTCTGCTTTGGCGTCCCCAGGTAATGCACGCTGAGCGGCCGCAGACCGACCCACAACTTCACCTCGCGGGACGTTGCCTGGCTGAAAATGTCGAACCGGTGGCGAATTGGGCTCTGCGTGATGCGCAGCTCTTTGGAAATCTCCCTCGAGCTGTGCGTCCGTAGCCACTGCGCCGTTTTTCGAAGCGCTCGAGCGGCGGCCAAGTCCAGCTTTTTGGCCGCCTGCCCGATCGACATTTCGGCATGCCCCCACCCATCGACGGCAAAATCTAGCTGGAAACCTGCCATTTCCCACGCTCTCCAGGTGCTGCAGCGCGATCGCCGTAAGGGGTCAGCGTCAGCAAGCTACGCAAGCGACCCAGCGGCGCGACGTCGGCGATTGAATAGGTCGCCCCATCAGCGACGACTTTCGTCGCCTTCCAGGCCTCCGGCACCTCGCCGCGTGGCAATTGCAGGTGACGCTGTTGCGGCTTACCGCGCACCATGGCGGCGCTAGGATCGACGCCGGCACGGTAAACGCCGCCCGATGTTTCCGGCTTGCCGAACATGCCGTCGACATCGCGCGGCGGCCGATCTGGCTCGATCAGCTGCACCGTGCAGCCGAACTCGTCAGGATCGAAAAACGTCGCGAAATCGTCGTCGCCTATCACTTGGCAGCGGCCTTCGCAGCCTTGGCCTTCGCTTCCAGGGCGGCGACCTCAGCCGTCAACGTTTCGTGCTTGCCGGTCAGTTGCTCCAGCTCGCCGGACAGCTGGCCCTTGTTCCGCTCGAGGTCGGCGACTTCGTCCTCGAGATCGCCGCGCAGTCGACCCAGCTCCTCGAGATCATCCGAGATCAACTCGACGGCGCCCTGCTCGAGGCGGTACTGCTCGACCTCCTCCTCGGTCGCATCACGCGCCAAACGCGAGCCGCGCCAGTCATCACGAACCGCCTTTTCCACCTCGAGGACAGTTCCCTCGTGAACTGCATCACCCTGCAGCATCATGTCGGTCAGCAAGACGACGATGTACGTTAAAGCCTGTTGAATCTGATTCATGGGTTCACCGTATAGGAATAAAAAAGGGGGCCGAAGCCCCCAACACCTGCCCGCTATTTCAGGCTCGATTAACCAGCCACTACCTTTTTCTTGCCCAGGCAGAACGACGATTTGCCGCGCACAGTGGCGTCAACGTCCTGGAACACACGAATCACCAGGCCATCACTGGCCGCGAGGGTCGAAGTGTCGATCTTGAGATCGAGCACACCCCAAAGGCCCATAACCATTTGAGAGAAGTCGCCAAACAGCCATTGATCGTCAGGCATTTGGTTCGTGTCCTCGGCGCGGTAGCCGTTGACCTTCCCGTCTTCCCAAATAGTGCGACCGGTATTGGCGAATCGCTCGGTTTGCTGAGCCAGACCCGCCTGAGTAACGCTGGTCAAATAGCCCAGGGCGCCGGTCGCGGCGTTGAAGCTGGCGACCTTTGTACGCATGTCCACGGCCTTACCGTAGGTCAGGCCCGGGCCATCGAACTCGACGAGCGGAAGGCCCTGATTGAGCAGACCCAGCAGTTGGTTGCCGAGGCCAGTGCCGCGCAGGCCACCCAGGTCGATTGCAACGCCGAGACCTTCCACCAGGTCATCGATAATCAGCGACTCGACCGAGCGCGACGCCTGCTTGCGCAATTTACGAGTAACCGGAATGCCACCCGCGATCGTCTTCGGCGACATTGGCAGAGTGGTCAGATCGAAGTCGCTCAGGCTGGCGTCTTGACCCTCGCCGAGCCACGTAAAGTTACTGCCGCTGATTTTCTTCGGCAGATCGAGATCGCCAACCAGGCCGCCGAGCATCCGCATGCCCATCTTCGCCAGCACGGTTTTATTGCGCAGAATGTCGACAAACTCGTCGAGGCGCAGCTCGTTGGCCACCAGCGCGCCGCCCTTGCCGGCCTCGCC
>JBAUMA010000061.1:0-1769 GCA_049578485.1 Specibacter sp. | reverse complement strand
AGGTTGAGTCTGCCCCCGGTGCTGGATGGCGATGGTCGTAGGTTCCGGACCAAACGCTAGGACCAGCGTGCATCACCATGGAAGAATTCCAACCGACATAGCCCCTAGGACATTCGAACCGAAACAGCCAGCGCTGAAGGGCGGGAATTTCAACCTCCTGTAAATACCTACGAATACTATCGACGCAGATCAGAGCATGTTGAGTACTCAAAACCCCTCACTAGTTATCAACGTTCATTGGCCCCGCTTCACCAACAAGCGACCAATTTGAGTTGCCCATAGGACCTTTGGGTCTGTTCCCGCATGGGGCGGTTGTAACAATAAGTGGTACTAAACACTCTCCACTTTGCACTGATAAGGATGAGTTCTGTATGACGTGGTGGGAACTCCCGCCCGACCGCTGGATGACTTAGGCATCGCCAACCAGCCCGCAAAACTCCGCCTACCATTTTGCTCCTGGTTCATCACGAACAGGCGGTTTTCTCCATAGCTCAGGGCGGCTCAAGTCGGTACCCAGACGAAAACGACGTCACCTCAGAGCGCGCGGGTAATGCAGGAAAGGTTCAGTCAACGACTGCCTAGGGCAGCCAGTCTGCTGTTACCTGCCAGACATGGCCGTCCAGATCGGCAAAGGCTCCCACATAACCCCAGGGCTTTTGCCCAGGCTCGGTGACAATTTCACCACCGGCATGCAGCGCCTTCTTAACCAGCTCGTCGACACCGGACTCACTGCCGGCGGTGATGCTGATGACGCATTCGCTGTGGCCGCTTTGTGTAACCTGTCGGTTCCCCACCACCCACCCGAAGCCTTCCGTGGGAATGAGCATGAGGCGGAGCCCGTCATTGAGTTGGAACTGCAATGGTTCTGGCAAGCCGTCCTCGGCGATTTCGCCCACGGGGAGCAGGCCAAGTCCGGCGGCGTAGAAGTCGAACGATTTGCGGCGGTCCGCAATGGGCAAGCCGACGATTACTGGCGAAATTTTCATGCCTCCATTATGCGCCGGCGGGCCGCCCCGGCAGTCGTTGTTGGTTCGATCCGCAACTCAGGCGAGGTGGCCGCCGTCGTCCTTCGGCAATCATCGGCGCCAGCAATTGGGTTATAACTTCGAATGGCGTAATCATCCGACGGGGAGCGGGGCAGGCAGCGGCAATGTGGCAGCACACACCTATGCTGTGGACTACTAGCTCTGCTGCCGGAAGGGGCCGCCATGCCAAGTCAGGTCATTCGCGTGGGAATTGTTGATGACAACGAAGTGGTGCGTATTGGCTTCTCGGCGGGGGCCGCCCTTGACGCCAAAATTTCCACCAATCCGCTCAAGGTTGTTGGCGAGGCTGCCACTGTCAGGCAGCTGCTGCAGGGCCCTCCCAACATGTTCGACGTCGTCGTCCTGGACCTCTCGCTGTCCGACGGCACGCGGCCGGGGGACAATGTCCGTGCCGTCATTGCCTCCGGGTACCCGGTGCTGGTCTTCAGCATCGGTGACAACTCGGAGGAAATCCGCGAGGCCTTGGCTGCCGGTGCGTCCGGGATTTCCCGCAAGTCGGAGGAAATCCGCACCACCCTGGACCTGGTCCGGCGGGTGGCCGCTGGCCAGACCATCGACAACCAGGAGCTGGCGGCCGCCATTTCCGCCGATTCGGGTTTCATCGCCGCAGAGCTCAGCGAGCGGGAGCATGAAACCCTGCGGTTCTACGCCACCGGCTTTACCCGTGGGCAGATTGCCACCCGCATGAATATTTCGGCCAACACGGTAGGCACCAACATCAAG
>JBAUMA010000060.1:0-3825 GCA_049578485.1 Specibacter sp. | reverse complement strand
CCATTGGAGCGCCACGTGTCGCAGAAACTGCCCCCGCAACAGCAAGAGAATGGCTCACAGGAACCGGTTCACGGTGCCTCGGATTTTTTGGTCGTGTCCAACCGCCTGCCGGTTGACCGGATTTCCACCGACTCCGACGACGCCGGATGGAGACGCGCGCCCGGCGGTCTCGTCACGGCCCTGGCCCCCGTCATGGCCGCCCGCGAAGGCGCCTGGGTCGGCTGGCACGGCGCCCCGGATGAAACCCTGGAACCGTTCCACCACGAGAACATGGACCTGATCCCGGTCCCCCTCTCCAGCGAAGAAGTTGAGCTGTATTACGAGGGATTCTCCAACTCCACCCTCTGGCCGCTCTACCACGACGTCATTGCACCCCCCGAGTTCCACCGAACCTGGTGGGACTCCTACCGCCGGGTGAACAAGCGCTTCGCCGAGGCGGCCGCCGGTGCCGCCGCTAAAAACGCCACCGTCTGGGTGCAGGACTACCAACTCCAGCTGGTGCCCCGCTACCTGCGACAGCTGCGCCCGGACCTGCGCATCGGCTTCTTCAACCACATCCCGTTCCCGCCGCCGGAGATCTTCGCCCAAATGCCGTGGCGCCAGGCCATCATCGACGGCCTCCTTGGCGCGGACCTCATCGGCTTCCAGCGCCCCAACGACACCGCCAACTTCCTGCGCTCGGCCCGCCGCTTCCTTGGCGCCAGCGTCAAGGCCCAGCAGGTCCATGTCAAGGACGGGGAAGGACGCACCAGCCACATCGCCCGCGCCGAGCCGTTCCCCATCTCCATCGACGTGGGTCAAATCCAGAAACTCGCCGCCAACCCGGACATCATCGCCCGGTCCAAGCAGATCCGCGAGGACCTCGGCAACCCGAAAACCATCCTTTTGGGCGTGGACCGGCTGGACTACACCAAGGGCATCACGCACCGCCTCAAGGCCTACGGCGAACTCCTCCACGACGGCATCGTCAAGGTGGAGGACGCCTCCTTGATCCAGGTCGCCAGCCCCAGCCGCGAGCGCGTGGAAACCTACCGGCAGCTGCGCGAGGACGTCGAGGGCACCGTGGGCCGGATCAACGGCCAGTTCGACACCATCCAAAACACCGCCATCCGCTACCTGCACCACAGCTACCCCGTCGAGGAAATGGTGGCGCTCTACCTGGCCGCGGACGTCATGCTGGTCACGGCCCTGCGAGACGGCATGAACCTGGTGGCCAAGGAATACGTGGCGTCCCGCACCGACAACACCGGCGCCCTGGTCCTGAGCGAATTTACCGGCGCCGCCGACCAGCTCAAGCAGGCCCTGCTGATCAACCCGCACGACATCGACGGCCTCAAGGCCACCATCGTGCGCGCCATCAACCTGCCCAGGGCCGAATCCAGCCGCCGCATGCGGGCCATGCGCAAGCAGGTCCTCTCCCACGACGTCCAGCGCTGGAGCGAGGACTTCCTCTCCACCCTCCAGATCGAGGCCGTCCGTGACGACAGCTGACCCCGGCGCCCTGGCCCCGGAACTGGCTGCCGCCATCGCCCGCATTGCCAAGACACCCCACCTTTTGGTGGCCTTGGACTTTGACGGCACCATGTCCCCCTTGGTGCCGCGCCCCGAGGACGCCCGCCCCCTGCCGGCCTCTGCCGCAGCCCTTGCGGCCCTTGCCGCACTGCCAGGCACGACGACGGCGCTCGTGTCCGGGCGCGCCCTGGCAAGTTTGCGGGAGGTCGCCACCCCTCCGGAGCCCACACTGCTGGTGGGCAGCCACGGCGCCGAAGTGTGGTTGGGCGCCGGCTCCCCCGGGCTGGAACTCACCCAGTCCCAGGCTGTCGCGCTAAGTTGGGCGCGGGCGCTGGTTGAATCGGCGACCGCCGCGCATCCGGGGACATCGGCGGAACTCAAGCCGGCCGGCGCCGTCCTTCACTACCGGCAGGCCTCCCCGGAGGCCGGAAGTGCGGCGGCCGCGGAACTGCGAGCGGCGCTGGCACAGGAGCCCGGCATATTTGTCACGGAGGGCAAGATGGTCCTGGAGATCTCCGTGGTCAAGGCCAACAAGGGTAAAAGCCTCGCCATGCTGCGCACTACCACCGGAGCCACGGCCATGATTTTTGCCGGCGACGACGTCACCGACGAGCACGGCTTTGAAATCCTGGGCAAGGACGATGTCGGCATCAAGGTGGGGACCGGCACTTCAGCAGCCGCGTTCCGCATCGATTCCCCGGCGTCACTTCCGGCCGTGCTGGAGCTGCTTCTGGCCGCCCGCGCCGCCACTTAATCGCTTTAGTGACGCATACCACTCTGCGGATGTGTCATACTTCATACATCAGTGATGATTCCGCCCTAGGTGGACTCTGGCCTGATAGCGGTCCGGCTGGACAAGCCCGGTCGCATAACTGAATACAAAAAAACCATTCACAACGGATCGTTCGGCACGTACCTGCCGATGAAGGGAATTACTACTGTGGCTACAGTAACTTTCGACAACGCTACGCGTTTGTACCCGGGCACCACCAAGCCCGCTGTTGACAAGCTCAACATTGACATCGCCGACGGCGAGTTCCTCGTTTTGGTCGGCCCCTCCGGTTGTGGCAAGTCCACCTCCCTGCGCATGCTTGCCGGCCTGGAAGACGTCAACTCCGGCCGCATCCTGATTGGCGACCGCGACGTCACAGACGTCCCGCCGAAGGACCGTGACATTGCCATGGTCTTCCAGAACTACGCTCTGTACCCCCACATGTCCGTTGCCGACAACATGGGCTTCGCCCTGAAGATCGCCGGCGTTTCCAAGGAAGAGCGCGCCACCCGCGTCAAGGAAGCAGCCCGCCTCCTGGACCTCGAGGCTTACCTCGACCGCAAGCCGAAGGCCCTCTCCGGTGGCCAGCGTCAGCGTGTTGCCATGGGCCGCGCAATCGTGCGTAACCCGCAGGTCTTCCTCATGGATGAGCCGCTTTCCAACCTGGATGCCAAGCTCCGCGTGCAGACCCGCACCCAGATCGCGTCCCTGACGCGCCGCCTGGGCGTCACCACCGTCTACGTGACCCACGACCAGGTCGAGGCCATGACCATGGGTGACCGCGTCGCCGTCCTCAAGGATGGTCTGCTCCAGCAGGTCGACACCCCGCGCAACCTGTACGACCGCCCGCAGAACGTTTTCGTTGCAGGCTTCATCGGCTCCCCCGCCATGAACCTGCTCGAACTGCCCGTTGCCGATGGCGGCGTCAAGTTCGGCGGCTCCATCTACCCCGTACAGGGCGATGTCCTGGGCGCGGCAGCCGGCAACACGGTCACCGTGGGTGTCCGTCCGGAAGACCTGGAAATTGTTGGGGCCGGCGAGGGCCTGGCCGTTGAGGCCGACGTCGTTGAAGAGCTGGGTGCCGACGCTTACGTTTACGGCCACACCACGATCGACGGCGCCGAGCGCGACATGGTTGTCCGTGTCGACGGCCGCCGCCCTCCGCTGAAGGGCGACACCATCCACGTCCGCCCCCAGGTTGGCCACGTGCACCTCTTCGACGCCACCTCGGGCCTGCGTTTGGGCAACGAAAGCGTCATCAGCAACTGATCCCCACGCCCTCCCACATGAAGCCGCTGGCGCGTCTTCATGTGGGGCCCTCGGGCGCGTGGGCCCAACAGCACGACTGTGGCGGGTCACCATCAGGTGGCCCGCCGCAGTCCGTTAACCGACGCTCTCTCACTATTGGCGCCGCTTTCGGCGGACGCTCTCTCACTTTTGGCGCCGAATCGAGGAACGCCGTCTCACTTAGTGATGCGCCTCCTGGAGCCCGCGCCAAAGGTGAGACGGCGTCGACAGAATTAGCGCCAAAGGTGAGACGG
>JBAUMA010000059.1:0-7204 GCA_049578485.1 Specibacter sp. | reverse complement strand
TGCCTTCGGCGGCGGCGGTGGCCGCAACGGCCATGGCGGTCAGGGCGCGCAGCAGGGGTTCGGTCACCTCGGGCGTGGATTCCATTTCCTCGGCGGCGGCCCATTCGGCGGCAAGGTCCACCACGTCTTCCGGATCCTCGGGGGCGTTGAGCTCGACGAACACCTCCAGGAGGGCGTCCGGGACGGCAAAAAGGGTGTCCAGCTCAATGTCCACCAGGCTCAGCTCCGCCGCGACACCCGTGGCGTGGACCTTCTTCACTGCAAGCTCGCCCAGGACCTCGATTTCAAAGTCGCTCAGACCCGGGGTGGGCAGGACGGGCACGTCGATGGCGGGCGGCTTGCCGGCCTCGCGCGCCTTGGCGCGGGCCACTGCCTGGTGGTGGTCGGCGATGAAGAACTCGGAGTAGATGGCCACGCGGATGCCTTTCGGAAAGGGTGTGCGCCGGCCCAGTGGGGGCGCCGGCGTGCCGGTCAGCCCTGGGCTGCGGCGGGTTCACTCCCAACACTAACGCGAATCCGGTTCTTCCACGGATCCTCGAAGCGGATCTCGGCCCCGGTGTTCGCGACGGCGATCCCGTGGTGGGTCAACCGCTCAGCCAGGGCTCCGACGTCGTCCTGGCCCGGCAGCTCGATGAGCACCTCGCCGAGGCCAAGGGTGTCTTTGCGGGGTCCGGCACCGCGGCTGTTCCACACGTTCATGGCCATGTGGTGGTGGTAGCCGCCGGCGGAGACGAAGAGTGCCTGCCCGTGCCAGCCGGCGGTCCGCTCAAAGCCGAGGGTGTCCACATAGAATTTTTCCGCCGTGGCAACATCGCCCACCTGCAGGTGGACGTGCCCGATGCCGGCCGCCGCCGCGCGTTGTCCCGTCACCGACTGCTCGGTCAGGTGCTCGGTGAGGTACCGCTGCGGCGGCAGGGCCAGGGAATCCATGACCACACTGCTGCCGTCCCAGCTCCAGTCGGTGCGGGGCCGGTCCCAGTACAGCTCGATGCCGTTGCCTTCGGGGTCGGTGAAGTAAAACGCCTCGGAAACGAGGTGGTCGGCACTGCCCGCAAATGCCTGCGGGTTGTACTGGGCGGCACTGGCCACGGTGGCGGCCAGGGAAGCCTGGTCGTCAAAGAGCAGTGCGGTGTGGAACAGTCCGGCCTCGCCGCGGCCGGGAATGTGCAGCCCTCCGGCCGGTTGCAGGTGGACCAAAGGGGTGGTGCCGCGGCCCAGGTACTGCCCGCCGTCGGCCTCGGCAACAATGTCCAGGCCGAGCGCCGTTTGGTAGTACTTGCTCATCAGGGACATGTCCCCGACCTTGAGCATCACTGTGCCCATCTGAAGGTCAGCGGAGAGGAGGTCGTGGTTCGTTGTCATGGTTGCTCCAAGGTTTGTTGTGTTCATACTCTAGCAAACTACTTGAAGCTTCAAGTTATTCCCTGGCGCTCAATGAAGGACGGCGCGCATGACGATCCTTTTGCCCAAGGCATCCAGCCCGGCCCTGATCTCCTCGCGGCGCAGCGCTGCCAGGCCGGCCGTCAGCTCTTCCTCCGGAACTTCGACAAAGCCGCAGGTAGTGTAGAAGGGCCCATTGAAGGGAACCGACGCGAAGGTGCTGAGCGTCATGGCATGGAATCCGGCTTCCTGTGCCCACGCTTTCGCCGCCATCACAAGCGCGCGGCCGATCCCGTGGCCTCCGTGCTCCGGGCTCACGGCCAATTGCTCCAAGTGGGCGGCTCCGTCCACAATCTCCAGCCGGGCAAAGCCCACGGGAGGCCGTCCCGCAACCATGATGTGGAAGGCGTCCGCAAAATCCGCCGCCGTCCCTGGCGGCGGAAACTCGCCGTAGGGAAAGGGCGGTTCCAGGGAAGCAAAAACCAGGTCGGCGTCGGCCTCGATGGCAGGCAGGAGCGAGAACTCACTCAGCGCCGCCGGCCTAATTTCAAGCATGGTTCGATCCTACGGCTAGACCCTGACAACCCGATGCCGGGGAGCACCGTTCGTGACCCCACGGGAGTCCTGAACCAGGGCCTGGGAAAGGGCCAGGACTTCAACTGGCGGCAGCACCGGTGTCGAAACTGCCGATGAACTCACCAATCAGGGCTTCACCCGCCTCGGTGTCCTGCGGCCGGTGCCCGCCCCGGGTGATGACGTGTCGGGCGCCGGTAGCGGCCAGGTAATCGGCAATCTCCTCATACAAAGGCTCCCAGCCACCTGTCACGACCAGGGTGGGGACGCCGGGAACTATGTGCAGCGGGGCGTCCCAGGACGGGGCCTGCAGGTGCACCCGGGCCGCCACACGGGCCGGGGACTCCAGCGGCACCGACCGCGGCACACCGGGCGCCACTGCTCCCCCGCCAGGCCCGGGGCTGCCGGCAGTGGACGCCGCCGTCAGCCGGTTGAACTCCACGGTAAATTCAATGTCCCCCATTTCACCGCGCCGCTCGTACAGGGAGGCCAGGTGCTCCCGGTACGCCTTGGTGGCGGGCAGTTCCGCGGTCAGCGACAGCAGGGCCGGTTCCACGAGCACCAGGGAATGCACCACCTCGGGACGTTCGACGGCGGCCATCACGGCCGCGATGGCGCCCTGTGCGTGTGCCACCACATGCCCACCGTCCCCCAGTGCGTCAATGACGATCCTGGCATCGGCGGCAAAGTCGGTGGGCACGGGCGGCGCCGCGGCGTCGAATCCCGTCCGTTTGAGGAAGAGGGCGTCGTAGCGTCCGGCCAGTCGGTGCTGGGCGGGCCAGGCCGCGGCACCGTAGCCGTCTATGCCATGCACAAACACGATCCGGGTTTTTGTCATTCCAGCAGGTTACCGGATGGGGCCGGGAGCCCGGTGCGTGCCCCTACCCGACCTTGGTCTCCTCCACCAATGTGTCGACGGCGACGTGGCCGTTGATGGGGAAGTGGCAGGCTACCAGGTGCGGCACGGTTCCGGCCGCTGTTGCCGCGGCCGTGGCCTGCGCCACCTCCTCTGCGGGAACGGGTTCGGACCCGCCGCCGGGTTGCAGTGGCGGTACCACTGTGGCGCAAATGTCCTGCGCCATGGGACAGCGCGTGCGGAAGCGGCAGCCGCTGGGCGGGTTCATGGCCGAGGGCAGCTCGCCGCGCACACCCAGTTTCGCCTTGGCCCGCTCAATGACAGGGTCCGGGATGGGGATGGTGTCGATCAAGCCGCGCGTGTAGTGGTGCTTGGGATGCGAGTACACCTCGGCGGCGGGCCCCACTTCCACCATTTTGCCCAGGTACATGACGGCGATGATGTCCGAGAGGTAGCGCACCACGGACAAGTCGTGGCTGATGAACAGGTAGGTCAGCTCCCTGTCGCGTTGGAGTTCCTTCATCAGGTTCAGCACTTGCGCCTGGATGGAGACGTCCAGGGCGGACACCGGCTCGTCGGCAACGATCAGGCCCGGCTGCAGGGCCAGCGCCCGGGCAAGTCCGATGCGTTGGCGTTGTCCACCGGAAAATTCGTGGGGGTACCGTTCGGCGGCCCGGGCGGGCAGGCCAACGGCCGCCAGCAGCTCGTCGACTCTTTCATTGCGGTCTTTTGGCGTGCCCACCCGTTGAATGTCGAGGGGTTCGCGCAGGATGGAGCGCACACGCATGCGCGGGTCCAGCGACGCGTAGGAGTCCTGGAACATGAACTGCACGTTCCGGCGCCCTTCCTTTGCCTCCTTGCCGCGCAGGGCGCTGATGCGCCGGCCGCGGAACAGGATGGTTCCGGCGGTGGGCACGTCCAGGCCCACCACCAACCGCCCCAAGGTGGTCTTCCCGCACCCCGATTCGCCCACCAGTCCCAGCGTTTTTCCGCGGGGAATGGCAACCGTGACGTCGGAGACGGCGCTGACGTCCCCCACGTGGCGGCGCAGGATGGCCCCGGAGGTGACGGGAAAGTCCTTGACCACCTCATTCACCTTCAACAGCGGGATGCCGTCGGCCGGGATGTACGTGGTCGGCGCCACCCAGGAACGCAGATCAGAGCTGGACGGCTTGCCTCCTTCCGACGCCGGGCCGGCCGCGGACTGTGCCGTCCCGGCCGGGGTGTCGGCGACATGCGCGCCGTGGCGGGGTTCGTCGTCGTCGTTCACGAGGGACAGCTCCATGCCGGCCTCAAGGTCGGCGGCCTCCACGCGCGCCAGTTCGGGGATGGTGGTACGCAGATCGCGCGGTTCCGGCACGTTCAGCGGGGTGGTCCGTGGCACGAAGCAGGCGTATTCCTGAGGCCCGTTGGGCGTGTTGATGGTGGTGATCGGCGGCACCTGGGCCCGGCAGGAGGCCACGGCGAATCGGCAGCGGGGGGCGAACCGGCAGGCCGGGGGCGGCTCCGTCAAATCCGGCGGGAGCCCGGGGATGGAATACAGCCGTTCCCCCGTTCCCGCCACCCGCTCCGGCAACGCCTCGAACAAGGCGTCCGTGTAACGGTGCTTGGGCGAAGCGAACAGCGTGTGGACGTCGGCCATTTCTGCGACCTTGCCGGCATACATGACCACCACGCGGTCGGCGCTGCCGGCAATGACGCCCAGGTCATGGGTCACCAGAATCATGGCCATGTGGAATTCGGTGCGCAACCGGGCCACCAATTCCAGGACTTGTTTTTGCACCGTCACATCCAGGGCCGTGGTGGGCTCGTCGGCGATGAGCAGTTTCGGCTGGCAGATCAGGGCCATGGCGATCATGACACGCTGGCGCTGGCCGCCGGAAAGCTGGTGCGGGAAGTCCTTGACACGCTGTGCAGGGCTCGGAATGCCGACCATCCCAAACATCTCGACCACCTGCTTCATGGCCTCGACTTTGCCCATGCCGGTGTGCAGCAGGAGCGGCTCGGCCACCTGGTCCCCGATCGTGACCACCGGGTTCAGCGAGGTCATGGGGTCCTGGAAAATCATGCCGATGTCCCCGCCCCGGATCTCGCGCAACCGGGATTCGGGCAGCTGGACCAGGTCCTCTCCGTCGAAAAGGATCTCACCGTTGACAATGTGCCCCCCGGGCGGGAGCAGTCGTTCGATCGACATGGCGGTCATGGTCTTGCCGCTGCCGGACTCCCCCACCAGGCCCAGGCACTCGCCGGCGTCCACGTGCAAGGTGACATTGTCCAGGGCGTGCACCACGGACTTGCTCAGGCGGATGTCCGTGCTGAGGTTGTGAATCTCCAAGAGCGGCATGCGTGATCCTTAGTCGATGCATGAGTAGGGAAATGGGCCTTGTCAGCGCCGTTGCAAGCGGACTTCCACGGAGTCCCGGAGCCCGTCGCCCACCAGGTTGACGGCGACCACGACCACGATGATGGCGATCCCGGGCGGATAGATCAGCCACCAGTTGTTCGTGAAGACGAACGCGGTGCCGTCGCTGAGCATGCCGCCCCAGTCGGTGGCGGGCGGCGAGATGCCCAGGCCCAGGTAGCCGAGGTAGGCGATCAGCAAGATCGCGTCCGCCACCTGGAACGTGGCATTGACAATGACGGTGCCAATGACGTTGGGCATGATGTGCCGCAGCACTGCATGCCAGGAGGAGCCGCCCATGACGCGCACGGCTTGGACGTATTCACGCACCCGAAGCGTCAGCGACTCCCCGCGCACCAGGCGGGCCGGCACCAGCCAGGCTGTCAGGCCCAGCACGAAGATCATGACGGGAATGCTCGGCTTGACGATCGTGACCAGGAAGAGCAGCAGGAACAGGATGGGGATGGACAAGATGGCATCGACGATCCGCATCATGACGGCGTCGATCCAGCCGCCAAAGAATCCGGCCACCGCGCCCCAGATGGTGCCCACAATAGTGGCGATGATGGCGGCCGCGAATCCAATCGTGAGGGACGCCTGCCCGCCCACCATGAGTCGGCCAAGCTGGTCGTATCCGGTCTCGTCGGTGCCCAGCGGGTGTCCCGGGCCCGGCGGCAGGTTCACGTTGAGCAGGTTGACCGTGACCTGGTCGGTTGGCCGGATCACGGGGCCAAGGAAGCAGAACAGCACGGCAAGCAGCAGGACAACCAGGCCGACGATCGCCAGCTTGTTCTGGATGAAAACCTCAAAGCCAAGGCGGAACATGCTCTTGGCCTTGCCGACTGGCAGTCCGGTGGCTGAGACGGGCAGGACGGCACCGTGTCCGTCATCGAGGACGTCCGACGCCGGCTCCCCGGCCGAGGGACGGATGCTGGTCATAGTTTCACTCTCGGATCAAGCACGGCCAAGGAGATGTCGGCCAGGAGGTTGCCGGCCACGGTGGCGAAGGCGGTGATGATCACGACGCCGAGCTCCACCGGGTAGTCGGAGGCTTGGGCCGCCTGCCAAAACAACAGGCCCATGCCGGGGAAATTGAAAATGGATTCGGTGATGAGCGCCCCGGCAAAAACGGCCGGGATGGACAGGCCCAGCAAGGTGATGATGGGGATCATGGCGTTGCGCAGCACATGGTGGTACATGACCTGCGACGGCGTGGCCCCCTTGGCCTGGGCCGTGCGCACATAGTCCTGGTCCACGTTGTCGAGCACCGAGGAGCGCATGTAGCGCGAGAACCCGGCAATGCTCAGCAATGCCAAGGTGACGATGGGCAGGACCATGGCGTCGAACTGGGCAAAGATGGGTCCAATGCCGTTGGATTGCGGGGCCTCCGGCGGGAACCAGCCCAGGTTCTGGGAGAAGATCTCGATCATGATCAAGCCGATGAAGAACGTCGGCGCCGCATAGAACACGAACGCCAGGCCGGTGGCAATGTAGTCAAAGGGCTTGTTGCGACGCACGGCCTGGTAAATGCCCAGGGGCACCGCAACGAGCACCGTCAACGCCAGGGACAGCACACCCAGGATGATGGTCTTGGGCATGCGCTGGACCAGCAGCGAACTCACGGACTGGTTCAGCTTGATGGAAAATCCGAAGTTGCCCGTGGCCCACTGGCCCAACTGCCTGAAGTATTGGATGAACAAGGGCTGGTTGTAGCCGTTTTGTACATTGAAGTCGGCGATCTGGGCCGCGGTTGCCCGCGGTCCCAAAATCGCCCGGGCCGCCCCTCCGGGCAGCTGGTGCAACAAGATGAAAACAATCACCGTCACCACGAACACCACCAGGATTGACTGCAACAAGCGGCGAAGGCTGTACCCGATCATGACGCCGGCGCTCCCGCCGGGATGCTGTGCGAATTCATGGCCTCCGCCATCTTCACTTTCATTTCACCAGGTCCGTTCGGCTCAGTAGTGCCAAGCCTCGGGGTTGATGTTGGA
>JBAUMA010000058.1:0-2579 GCA_049578485.1 Specibacter sp. | reverse complement strand
CTCTATCACCACCCGCTTAACCACGGAATCCGGCGGGCACCCCTGGTCGGGTGGCCGCCGGATTCCGTGAGGCAAGGTGTCCTAGAGAGTGGCTTCCAGGGCGTCGGCGATGCCCTCGCCGTAGTAGCTGTTGTTGCCCAGTGTGCCCACGCAGGCGGCGCCGATCGGCGTCGCGGGCGGCATGCAGATGTGATCATCGGCCTGCTGGCGCAGTTCGGAGATCAGCTTCTTCGGAGCCCAGCCGGGGTGCTGGGACTTCATCAGTGCCAGTACGCCGGCAACGTGGGGGGATGCCATCGAGGTTCCGCTGAGGAGCCCGTAGCTGTTGTTCGGCAGGGTGGACAGGATGCGGGATCCCGGCGCCGCCACGTCAATCGAGTTCTGGCCGCGGTTGGAGAACGATGACAGCTTGCCTGCCTGGTCGGTGGAGGACACCGTCACCACGCCGTCCAATTCGGTGGGAATGTCCTTGCACTGATTGTTGATCTGGCGCACAATCGGCGTGCCGTCGTTCGGGCTGTCGCCGTCGGTGGTCTTGTTGGACAGGTCGTAGGAGGCGTTGCCGGCGGCAGCTGCGTGCACCACGCCCTGCTTTGTTGACCAGTTGACCGCGCGCTCAACGGCGACGCGCACGGCCTTTTGGTCCGGCTGGTCGTCGCACCAGAATTCCACGGGGTCGATGAAGTAGCTGTTGTTGGTGACGTCCATGCCCTTCAGGCCCGCCCACATGAAGCCGCAGATGGCGTATTCGGGGTAGATCGAGCCGGCGTCGTTGACCACCTTGACGGAGGCCATGCGCACATTGGGTGCCACGCCCACGATTCCGACGCCGTTGCGGGCGGCACCGATGATGCCTGCCACATGGGTTCCGTGGGATGACGTGGTGGGGTTCCAGCCCGTGGGGGAGGTGTCCGGGCGCCCGGCATTCGTGCAGTTGACGGAGGCGGCCACGTCGATGTTGGCCTTCAGGTCCGGGTGATTCGGGTCGATCCCGCTGTCGAGGACCCCGACCAGTACGTTCCGTGAACCGTCGGTGACCTGGTGGGCCTGGTCGGCCTTGATCTGCACCTGGCTCCATTGCTCGGTTTCGCGCGGATCCTGGGCGACGCCGTCGAACGTGGCATCACCGTACAAGAGGTCGGCCTTGGCCAGTTGCTTGCTGCGGGGCTGGGCGGCCTTTTGCCACGGTGTGGTGATGCCGGCCGGCGTGCCCTCGGCGACCGGGATGGTGCGCGTGGCGCCCACCGATTCCACCGATGCGTACCCGTACTTGAGGATGTCGGAGCGGAAGCTTGCGCGGTCCGACTGGACGACGACGACGCCGATCTCGGGCCATTCCTGGACCGTGACGCCACCGGCGGCCGCCACGGCCTGCACGACCTGCTTGGTCTTGGCGGCGTTGGCTGCCTTCGCGTTGACCACGTAGCTCATGACCTGGCCGTCGACGGCGGGAAAGACAATGGGAGTAGATGGCTGCGGGGCGGGCGCTGCGGATGCGCTGCCGCCCAGCAAGGTGGAAGCGGCCAGTGCGACCGCACAACAGGCAGCCGCGGTGCCGCGGCGGAAAATTGCTGTCTTCATGGGTGAATCCCTCCAAGGATGCGTGTGATGTGGAACACGTCGATCCTGCCATTTGGGGCGGCCATTGACAACCTTGACTATGCGGTTGACATTGTTGACAATGCCGCGCCAGACGTTTGCGGGCGTTGGCTGCCGCCCCTGGGGGGCCGGCGTCGCCAATGCCGTAGAATTGACTGGTGCCCGTGTATCTAGACCACGCGGCGACCACGCCCATTTCGGCCCCGGCCCTCGCCGCACTCACCAATGTCATCAGCCGTAGCGGCAACCCCTCATCGCTGCACGGTGCAGGCCGCCGTGCCCGCGCCACGGTGGAACAGTCCCGTGAAACCATTGCCGCCGCCGCAGGCGCCCACCCCACCGAGGTCATCTTCACCTCGGGCGGGACCGAGGCCGACAACCTTGCCGTGAAGGGCCTTTTCTGGGCTCGCCGCGATGCAGACCCGCAGCGGACCCGCATCCTGGTCTCCAGCGTGGAGCATGCCGCCGTGCAGGACACCGTCGAGTGGCTGGAAAAGCACGACGGCGCCGAGGCCGTCTGGCTGCCCGTGGACGCCACGGGCACCGTGAGCCTGGCGGCGCTGGAGGACGAGCTGCGTGACGGCGGCGCCGAGACCGTGGCCCTGATCAGCTGCATGTGGGCCAACAACGAGGTGGGCACCATCCAACCCATCGCCGGTATCGTGGAGCTCGCCACCGCCCACGGCATTCCCGTGCACTCCGACGCCGTGCAGGCGTTTGGCTCCGTGCCACTGAATTTCAAGGACTCCGGGCTGGCAGCCATGTCCATCAGCGGCCACAAGATTGGCGGGCCCGTCGGCGTCGGCGCCCTGCTGCTGGGTCGGGCCGTGAAGCTCACGCCCGTCCAGCACGGTGGCGGCCAGGAGCGCGGGGTTCGTTCCGGCACCCTGGATACCGCCGGGATCGCCGCCTTTGCCGCAGCAGCTCAGGATGTCACGGAAAACCTGCCCGCAGAAAGCTTGCGCATCGCGGCCCTCCGC
>JBAUMA010000057.1:0-2966 GCA_049578485.1 Specibacter sp. | reverse complement strand
TAGGACTCGGTGTCGTGCGGGATGTCGTAGTTGATCACGTGCGTGATGCGCTCGACGTCGAGGCCGCGGGCTGCGACGTCGGTGGCGACCAGGATGTCGATCTTGCCGTCGCGGAGGGCCTCAACCGTGCGCTCGCGCTGCTGCTGGGGGATGTCGCCGTTGATGGCGGCAGCCTGGAAGCCGCGGGACTTGAGCTTGTCAGCCAGGTCTTCGGTTGCCATCTTGGTGCGCACGAATGCGATGACGCCTTCGAACTGCTCAACCTCGAGCACGCGGGTCAGTGCGTCGAGCTTGTGCGGGCCCATGACCTGCAGGTAGCGCTGGCGGGTGTTGGCGCCGGTGGTGGTCTTGGACTTGACCGTGACCTCGGCCGGGTTGTTCAGGTACTGCTTGGAGATGCGGCGGATCGCGCCGGGCATCGTCGCCGAGAACAGGGCAACCTGCTTTTCCTTCGGCGTCTGGGCCAGGATCTGCTCCACGTCTTCAGCGAAGCCCATGCGCAGCATCTCGTCGGCCTCATCCAACACCAGGTACTGCAGGTTGGACAGGTCCAGGGAACCCTTGGAGAGGTGGTCGATGACACGGCCGGGGGTACCGACAACTACCTGGGCGCCACGGCGCAGGCCGGCCAGCTGGGGGCCGTAGGCGGATCCACCGTAGACGGGCAGCACGGAGAAGTTGTCCATGTACTTGGCGTAGGAGGTGAAGGCCTCGGCAACCTGCAGGGCCAACTCGCGGGTGGGAGCCAGCACCAGGATCTGGGTGTTCTTGGTGGGACCGTTGAGGTCCATCAGCTCGGCCATGCGGGACAGGGCGGGAACGGCGAATGCTGCCGTCTTGCCGGTACCGGTCTGGGCCAGGCCAACAACGTCGCGGCCTTCAAGCAGCAGCGGGATGGTGGCGGCCTGGATGGGCGAGGGGGTCTCGTAGCCGACATCGCTCAGGGCCGACAGCACGCGGCCGTCAATGCCGAGCTCGGCAAAAGTAAGTTCCGCTTCCTCGGGGGCTGCTGCCTCGGGGTTTTCGGTGGTTTCAGTCAAGTTTTCGGGCATGGTCAAAATGTCCTCATTCATAGGGCCAGGCGGCGATGGTGCCGCAGTCGACGAAATCCAGCCGCAACTTGGCATCCCGGGCAGGATCTCTCGTCACAGGCGCACCGTTGGTACGGTCGCCAGTGCCGGCCGGAGCCAACACCTCGTGACGTTTCTTTGCCGGCAATCCCCTATGAACGCTACTTGCCCGCCTAGAAATCTTTGCGGGCCCCATACACTTCAGGCTCCTGCCTCAAAAATTGGGCAGAAAATAAAAGGAGATACCGGAGTGGGGGATATTTAAATTGTAGGGCATACGCTACACATCCAACATGGTAAAAGTCGATGGCTGCCCGTGAGTTTCGGCACAGTGAAGCCCGTCACTGCCGGGATGTCTTCTCTTCCCGGGCCAGTATCCGCTCAAAGTAGGGCCAATAGTGCCCGGCCAGGTGCAGTTCGCCGGCGTCATGCAATGCCTGAAGCGTGCGGACGTCTTCCACCGTGGGATCCGAAAAGAACTTTCCCACCGTGATGCCGTGGTCCGGGGTGTATTCGATCCGGATGGAGTCTCCGGCGGCAAGCTTGCCCTTGTGCACAACGCGCAGGTAGGTGCCGATGCGCCCCGCTTGGGTGAATCGTTTGACCCACTGCGGCTCCCCCAGGCGTCGGGCAAACGTGGCGCACGGAACCCGCGGCGAGGTCACTTCCAGCAGGACGTGCTCGCCGATCCGCCAGCGCTGCCCGATCACGGCACCGGACGCGTCGATCCCCCGGATGCGCAGGTTCTCCCCGAAGAGACCCGGCGGAATATCCCGCCCCAACTCCGCGGCCCAATAGTCGGCATCGTCCTGGGAATACGCGTAAATGGCCTGGTCCGGGCCACCGTGGTTGTTCCTGTCCGCCTGCAGGTCCCCGTACAGGCCGAGCGGCCGGACGTGGACGGGGCCCATGATGGGGCGCTTGTCGATTGCCGTCACGCCCACGGAGCCCTCATCGGGGTGCAGTTCGTGGACGCGGCAGACGGCCAGGACGGAGCCGGCGGTTGTTTCGGTCATCCCCCAACGCTACTGCGTTCACGCGAAACGCGGCTCAGTAGGACACCCCCACTCCGTGCCTGAAGGTCGCCGGGTCATCCATCATGGCGAGCATGGCGTGGGCAACGTCGCCGCGGCTGATCTTGCGCCCTCCGCGCAGGTTCGCGTCGACGGCTGTGCGGTAGACGCCCGTCGTCGGCGAATTCAACAGTTGCGGAGGCCGCACCGCCGTCCAGTCCAGGCCGCTGGCGGCCAGCTCGGCCTCCATGAGGCGCAGGTCGACGTAGTTCTCCTTGAAGATTCCTTCGATGATCGGGGTGATGACGGTTCGCAGCAGGAACGGCTGCCCCTCCGGCACCGGACCCAGCGGCGAAGCGCTGACCACCACGATCCTGCGCACGCCGGCCAACTCCATGGCCTGGCGGATGGTGTGGGTGACGGGCGCCGTGGTCCCGGCCAGTTTGCGGGTGCGCGGGCCGACGGCGGACAGCACCGCATCGCGTCCCGCCACGGCGTCCCTGAGCTGTTCCGGGTTGTCGAACGTGGGGATCGCGATGATTTCCAGCCCCTCCCCCGTCACGGGCAGCCGGGAGCGGTCCCGAACCACCGCCGTCACCTCGTGCCCGCCGGCCAGCGCCTGCCGCACTATTTCCTGCCCGACCCCGCCGCTTGCACCAAAAACCGTCAGTCTCATGAACGCACTCCCTCGTCATGTCACAGGCTACAACCATCGGCGGTGCAGCTCCTGTGGGTTCGGGGCGCTCGCCCACATCGGCGGTGCAGCTCCTGTGGGTTCGGGGCGCTCGCCCACATCGGCGGTGCAGCTCCTGCGAGCGGCCTTGCCCGCTGCCCTCAGAAGCTGCACCACCAAATCCGCAACCGCCCCAGGTACGACGGCGGC
>JBAUMA010000056.1:0-5616 GCA_049578485.1 Specibacter sp. | reverse complement strand
TCAGAGATGAACTTGCGCAGCAATGCTACGTCCTTGTAGTCGATGACAGTGATGTCAGCGGCCTTCAAGGGGTTGGACTTTGGTTTGGGCTTACGGAGTTCAGCCTTAGCCATCGTGGAGCTCCTTAGTATTAGTGGAGCCCGTGGATATTAATCCGCGGGATGGAGTGCGTACGGCGGTTGCCGCACTAAAAATGCTTGTTTGTTAGAAGGGGGGCTCGGAGTTATCCGGGCCCGCGCCCCAGCCGCCGGTTGATCCGCCGGGCGTTGCCCAGGGATCTGCCGCCGGTGCGGATTGCTGCTGCTGACCGCCGCCCCAGGGTGCGTTTCCGCCACCCTGCTGGCCGCCGCCGAAGCCGCCTTGCGCCCCGCCGGCGTTGCCGCCGCCGAAGTTTCCGCCCTGGGCGCCGTTGCCAGCACCAAAGTTGCCGCCACCCTGTGCGCCGGAGCGCTGGGTGCGGTTGACCTTGGCATTGGCGTTACGCAGCGAGGGGCCGATCTCGTCGACCTCAAGCTCCATGACGGTGCGCTTTTCGCCTTCTTTGGTGTCATAGGTCCGCGACTTCAGCCGGCCCGAAACAATCACGCGAGTTCCCTTTGTCAGGGACTCGGCAACGTTTTCGGCCGCTTCACGCCAGATCGACGCGCGGAGGAACAGCGTTTCGCCGTCCTTCCACTCGTTGGACTGGCGGTCAAAGGTCCGCGGAGTCGACGCAATGGTGAAGTTCGCTACTGCTGAACCGCTCGGTGTAAACCGGAGTTCGGGATCACTGGTGAGATTACCAATGACCGTGATAGTGGTTTCGCCTGCCATCTGCTCCTGCTTCCTGCTTGAGTGTTTTCCTACAGTGAAAAAGTAAAAAAGAAGTGAACCGAAATTACTCGGCTACTACTTTCTGCTCTTCCGGACGGGTGATCTTGGTGCGCAGGATAGTCTCGTTGAGGCCAAGCTGGCGGTCAAGTTCCTGAGCGGTAGCAGGAGTAGCGGTGAAGTTAACTACTGCGTAGATGCCTTCAGCCTTCTTCTGGATCTCGTACGCCAGACGGCGACGGCCCCAGATGTCAACCTTTTCGATGGTTCCACCATCGTTGGTGATGACATTGAGGAACTTCTGAAGCGACGACTCTACGGTACGCTCATCGACATCGGGGTCGATGATTACCATCAATTCGTAAGGACGCATATGTGAACCCACCTCCTCTGGGCTAGGCGGTTACGGTCTTTCCGTAACAGGAGGTTCATTTGCGGTGTCCGTGGACGGTGCAACACACTCAGGGAGTGGTCACGGTGCCAGCACAGACTTATCCATCTTACAGGATGTACGACGCCGGCCGGTCGCCCCTGTGCGTAACTCTCGCCACAGGCCCGCTCCCCTTGGGTGTGGGGAGATATTTCCCCTCACCATGCGGAGATATGTCCCCTCAACTAAAGGGTGCGGTAGCCGTCGCGTTGGAGCGCATCCAGCAAATCGGAGCCCAGCCCGAGCAACACCTCAAATTCGACCGTCGGGGGCATTTGGCGGCGCGCCACCCTGGACGCCGCAGCGGCCAGGGCAGGGGTGGAGATGACATGCCGCTTGAGGTCTTCACCCGGGCCCGAAGCGTGTCGGCGGCAAGCTCGCGAACATTCGCATTTGTCATCCAACCGCCCTATAGGGCCGCGCCAGGGGGCATCATGTCTCTGCCCGTGCGCCAGCCCCGGCATGCCGGCCCGGACGTGGCATGATCACTTCCATGGAATCCTCACGTACGCGGCGGGCCCGGCACCGCCAGCTGAGACTGGTTGGCATGCTGGTGTTCGGCACAGCCGCCCTGCTTCTCACCGGGTTCTTTGGCTCCTGGATCTACGCCCCCGCAGTTGGTTGGGCCGTGGCGGCATTTGTTTGCAACCTGGCCGTCTGGCTCACCATCACGCCCATGGACAATGTCCGCACCGCCGAGCACGCCCAGGAGGAGGACCCCGGCCGCAACACCTCGGACCTGCTGATTCTCCTGGCGGCGGTGGGCTCGCTGGCCGCCGTCGTGCTTGTCATGGTGGGCAGCAAGGACGTGGCCGGCACGGGACGGTTCCTGCTGGCGCTGCTGGCACTGAGCTGCACGGCGATGTCATGGCTGTTGGTGCACACCCTGTTTACGCTGCGGTATGCGGAGATCTTTTACGCCCGTGAGGAGCCCGACGGCATTGGCTTCAACCAGAAGGCCCTCCCCCAATACACCGACTTCGCGTACATGGCATTCAGCGTGGGCATGACCTACCAGGTCTCCGACACGAACATCACCACCCGGGAAATGCGCTCGGCCGTGCTGCGCCACAGCCTGCTGGCCTTTGTGTTTGGCACGGGCATCCTTGCCACCACGATCAACCTGGTGGTCAGCCTCGCCTCATAGCGGAGCTACACGGCGATGCCGAAGAAAGTTTCGGCGATGCGCGAGAGGTGGAAGGGGTCGTTCACACCACACAGCTCCCGCGCGGAATGCATCGAGAGCAGCGGGGTACCCACATCCACGGTGCGAATCCCCAAGCGCGTTGCCGTGAGCGGACCGATCGTTGAGCCGCACGGCATATCGTTGTTGGACACAAACTCCTGGTAGGGCGCACCGGCAGCCATGCACAGCCTGGCCCAGATCGCCGCTCCCGTGGCGTCCGTGGCGTAGCGCTGGTTGGCGTTGATCTTCAGCAGCGGGCCGCCGTTGAGTACCGGGAGGTTGGCCGGGTCGTGGCGCTCGGAGTAGTTGGGGTGGACCGCGTGCCCCGCATCGGCCGACACGCAAAAGGAGTTGGCAAACGCGCGACGGCGTTCACTCACTGAAGCGCCGAGCCCGTCGGAAACCCGGGTCAGGATGTCTTCAAGGATGGGTCCGCAGGCTCCCGAACGGGAGCCGGAGCCGATTTCCTCGTGGTCAAAGGCGGCCAAGACGGGGATGACGTCGCCGGCGGGGTTCCCGGCGGCGTTGATGAGCGCAGTGAGTCCGGCATGGACAGAGGTGAGGTTGTCCATCCGGCCGGCGGCAAAGAATTCACCGTTGGCGCCAAAGACCTGGCCGGGCTGGGTGTCGGCAACAACAATGTCGTAGCCGCCAATGGTTGCCGGGTCCACGCCGGCACGGTCGGCCAGCAGCCCCAGCAAATCCTCCTCGGCCGCGTTGCCCTGGCCCCAAACCGGGTTCATGTGCTGCTGCTTGCCCAGCTTCAGCCCGTCGTTCACGCCGCGGTCGAGGTGGATGGCAAGCTGCGGGAATCGCAGCAGCGGCCCCGTGGCGACAAGGGATTCCGTCCCGTCCAGGTCCACCAGGCGGCCGGCAAGCTGTAGTTCCCGGTCCAGCCACGAGTTCAACAGCGGGCCGCCGTACACCTCCACGCCGGCCTGCAGCCAGCCGAACCTGCCCGTCGTCGGCTTGGGCTTGAGCTTGAATGACGGCGAATCCGTGTGCGCGCCCACAATGTTGAACCCCGTGGTGACGGTGGCGGTTTCCGGGGTGATCCACGCGATGATGGCGCCGTCGCGGATCACAAAATGTTTTCCGCGGGCAGGCCATTGCGCCGATTCCAGCAACTGGGTGAACCCTGCCTCGGTTAGCCTGCGGCCGGCTTCACGAGCCGCGTGAAAGCTTGACGGCGAGGCGTCGATGAAGTCGCGGAGGTCCAGGATGTGCTCAACAGAAGTCATGCCTTGATTCAATCACGGCCCTGCGTGCGACGGCCTCAATAGTCGGGGTTGCTGGGCGTGACGAGGCCCGTCTCGTAGGCGTACACCACCACCTGCACGCGGTCACGCAGGTGCAGCTTGGTCAGGATCCGCCGCACGTGGGTCTTCACGGTGGCCTCGGACAGGAACAGCTGGTGGGCGATCTCCGCGTTGGAGAGTCCCTGGGCGATCGCCTGGGCCACTTCGAGCTCCCGCGGCGTCAGCCCGTCCAGGAGCGGGTCATGGGGTATGGCCGGGCGCACCGGCTGTGACCGTACAAAGTTCTCCAACAACCGTTGCGTGACGCGGGGCGCCACCACAGCGTCGCCGCTGTTCACCAGGCGCACGGCGTTGACCAGCTCGGCCGGGGCAACGTCCTTGAGCAAGAAGGCGCTGGCTCCGGCTTGCAGGCCGGCGAACGCATACTCGTCCAGGTCGAAGGTGGTCAGGATGATGACCCTGGCCTCGGAGGTGGAGGTGGTGATCTTTCCGGTGGCCTCTATGCCGTCCATGACGGGCATGCGGACATCCATCAGGACCACGTCCGGTGCCAGGCGCGCGACGGCGGCAACGGCCTCCACGCCGTTGGCGGCCTCGCCCACCACCAGGAGGTCGTCCTCCCCTTCCAGGATGAGCCTGAAGCCCATGCGCAGCAGGGGCTGGTCGTCCACGAGCAGGACCTTGATGGGTGCGTGGCTCAATATATTCTCCAATGGGTATTTATTCCTGTCCTGCCGCGGGATGCAGCACGGCATCCACGGTCCAGCCGCCTCGGGTGCCGGGTCCGGCGTCGACCGTTCCGGCGTAGATTCCGGTCCGTTCCCGCATGCCCACGATGCCCTGTCCCGAGCCTATTGAGGCATCGAGGGAGCCGTGGCCGTCGTCGCTGACGATCACGCGCAGCAGGCCCTCTTCCGGGGTGTTCACGATTTTTACCTTGACAGTGGAAACGGCGGTGCCATACCGCAAAACGTTGGTCAGCGACTCCTGCACGATCCGGTACACCGTCAGTTGCAGCGCCTGGTCGGGCGGCAGGGAGGGTCCGGACTGTGTCACGGTCAGCGGCATCCCCGCCTGCCGGAACCCCTCAAACAAGGCGCCAAGGTCGGTGTGGTCGGGCTGCGGGGTCCGGGTGTCCCCCGACGCATTGTCATCACGCAGCACGCCCAGGACGCGGCGCATGTCGGAGAGCGCCGTGCGGCCGGTTTGGGAGAGTTGGCCAAGCACCTCCCCGGCCTTGTCGGGGTCGCGCTTGACCACGACGGCGGCCCCGTCGGACAGGGCCACCATCACCGTCAGGGAGTGGGCAACAACGTCATGCATCTCCCGGGCAATCCTGTTGCGTTCGGCAACGGAGGCCAGTTGCGTGTTCCGCACGGCCCACTGGCGCAGTTCGGCTTCATGTTCGCGCCCGCGGCGGACCGAGGCACCAATGCCTGTGGCAATGATGTTGGAGAGCACCACCACAATTGCGGTGATGATGCTGCTTTCAAGCTCGCTGGGGCCGTTCGCCACAAGGAATTCGGCGGGGTATTGGTAGTAGAACAGGGTGTAGACCACCAGCGGGGCGGTGGAGGCGGCCGCCACCAGGAAACTGGGCACCGTACGGTACCGCACCCCCACGGCATAGAGGCTGAACCACAGGCCGGCACCAATGTTGCTGGAGTCCGGTACCAGGGCCATGTTCATGACCTCAAAAACGGACAGGATGGCCACAACGGCCAGAGGCTTGTCGCGCCGGAACATTAACACCACGGCCGAACTTGCCATGAGGACCAGGTGGATCCACGGGCTGCCACCCCGATTGCCCAGGAATGCACCTGAGCCTGCCAGCAGGTAGACCAAAACCACCACCACGTCCATGACACGGGGGTGGTGGTAGAGGTAGCTGCGGACGGGGCCGCGGCGCCGGGCCGAGAATTCCTCGGCCC
>JBAUMA010000055.1:0-3351 GCA_049578485.1 Specibacter sp. | reverse complement strand
CCGGCGTGTCCACATTGCGGTTGAGGTCAAGCTCGACGACCTCCAAGGTGTCCCCATAGGACCGGAGCATCATCTCCAAGCCCCGGAGCACAATTTCATAGTCATCTACCAGTGCAACGCGAAGGCTTTCCATTCCCCCACTGTATGGCCATTGCGGGCGGGTAAGTTCACCCCTAGGGGTGAAGAAGTTAACCCCCTCCGGGAAATAGGCTTCGGGAATGGAATCAACTCAAACCCGGTGTAGCGCCACGCCTGGGGACGACGATCTCGGCCAGGCAACTGTTCGGGAACTGATAGTGCAGCTGGCCTTGGTCGAAGACGAGTACCGAAAGGCCACGAACCCGGGACAGATCGCAGCCCTTGCCCGGCGCGAGCGAACAATCGTGGTGGCGCTGCACCGGCACGGACTTGCACTCAACGGCCCTGGCATATCACATATGTCGAAGGTGTCGACCGCCGTTTGCTCCGCGGATGACGTGGCGGACAAAGGATGTCGATGAGAACTACGCAACCGGTCACTCAGGGTCAGGCTGAGCCTGCCCTTCCACGATCATCGGCTGTCCTGTTGCCAACGACCCCAAAGGTGGTGGTCATCGATGCCGGCATTGAGATTCACGGATACGTGGTGGCCCGCAAGGGGAACCGTGTCAGCGTCGTGTGGGCTGTGGCCTCTGGCAGGCACCGCCACCGGCTGTTTCCTGCCGAGAGGGTTTTCCTCCCAGTCAACAAGGGTCGCTGGGTCGGATACCTTATTCCTCATGAGCAGCTCATTGCGATTCGTCAGGCACATCGCTGACCGCGGTGAACGGGCGCACGCTAATGAATGCCCGACCTCTAAGCCCGGTGCTTCGTGAAAAAAGTCCGAGTCCAAGCAATAGAAACTTCAGAACTTCTCCACGGTTCCGTGACTCGAATCCCGGCAATGCGTTACAGGAGCCAGCGGCCCGTAGTTTCGCACTCGCACCTTCGAACACGGGCATTACCTTTCTCGCCAGAGCCGGCAAAGCCGGGGGCGGAATGAGCACCGATCAGATGGTGCTTTAGTTCCTAGGGCTCACCGGCGCCCTCTCGCGCCGCTATCGCACCCCGGGGTGTGAAGTCGAAGACTTGCAGCAAGTAGCCAGGCTCGGGCTCGTGAAGGCTGCCAGCAGGTATCGCGATTCGGGGAATCACGGATTCGCGGCCTTTGCCGTACCCACCATCATTGGAGAGCTGAAGCAACACCTCAGGAATCATTCCTGGGCGGCGCGAGCACCGAGGACAACCCAGGAGGCCAGGCTCAAGATCCGGCACATACGCCCCGAACCGACGCAGCGCCCGGGCCGTGACCCTCAACCGCCGATCTGAATACGGCCGCCGGCATATCAGTGAAGAAAACGACGCAGGCGTTGCTCGCAAAAATCGCCATGGTCGCCCAGCAGATCGAACAAGATGAATGGGACTTCCCCAACTTTGCTTGACCCCTGACTAATGAGGGCCAAGCAGAGACGGGGCAGGCCGCAACTCCAGCGAAGCCTCCAACTCACAGACCGCAATGGTCCGCGGCGCTGGCGGGAATCACCAACTACACCACACACCGGCTCAACCAACCCGCCCCCGACTGGACCAGACGCATCAAACCTTTCGACGAGCCATGGCCGCCCGCCACGGGAGTGGCGCCACTGCGAACAGAAGTGCCCGAAAGGCCTGTCAGCTCAGTGTTTCCGCAACGAGCATGCGGGCCGTGTTCTGCAATCGCACTCTCATTCCAGAACACGGTGAAGCCGTCGCTCACGGCCAGGATGCCGCCGTCGGAGTTCACTGATGAAGGGCTGGAACCACCAACAGAGTGGCAGCAAATTGCAGGGTTGTATTATCAGGCAAGGTCGCATCTTTCGTTTGATTGCAGGTGCCCAGAAACTTTTTGACAAGTCGCGAGGCGACCACGGGCATTCTTGACTTGCTCCCCGCCTCCAGCATCACCTCTGGACAATGGCCAGAGGTGATGCCGGCCGCGAGGGCTCCGGACTTTAGGCCCGGTTAACTTGCGCTTGCATTGTTTCAGGTTCGGTCATCACCATGTGATGGCATCCCTGGGGATGGTGAAGTTGGCAGGCAGGCGTGTTTCCGACGAGACTGTGACATCGAGTGGGTTGACGAATCTTACGTCGAAAGTGTCATTTCGGTTCAACTTCTGGGAGGGCTTGGTGAAAGTCCAGCCGGCCGGCATCTTGACACTGGCAACGGCGGCCCGGGGGTTGCCTTTCAGGCCATCCGCGGGCAGGACGGCAAGCGTTGCCTTGGCGCGCCTGGCAGGAATGCTTGGCAGCGACTTGTATGTGCCACTTTGATCAGTGCCGACGGGGAGAGCCGTGTAATAGACCGTGTACACGCCGATGGGCAGTTCCGCCGTGGTCTGTCCGGTGCCCCTGCTGCTGGCAACAAGCTTGACCTCGTTGCGCCCGCCGGGGGCGCCGCCATTGACAAACATGGGCGTGTCAGTAACGGACCAAACAACCTCGTACCCGGCCAGGCTGGCGGACACATGCTCGGCCAGGCTCACCCGTTGCCCCTGTCGGATGGAAAGGTCTGTTACTCCACCAAGAACAGGGAGTGAGGAATAGTAGGCCTGCTCGGCCACCTGCTGCGCGTCCGTTTGAGAGTACTGCACCCAGTCAACGACGAATTCCGTCTCGTCCTCGGCCAGGGAGTCACCGGCATCGCCGGCCCAGTTGCCTCCCGTGGCGAGGTTAATTTGCAGGTACATGGGGCGGAGCATGCCCGCGGCTGCCGCCTGCCGCCGTTCGTTCTCCACTGGATCGGGGCTAGAGAACAGAAGGCACTTGTAAACCTGCCCGTCAAGCAGCCATTCGAGCTTCTCTGGCGTCCGGTTGATTCCGAATACGTGGAAGTCGTCGTTGAAGTCCGAGTCATTCACGGCTGTTCCGCCCAATGGGCGGGGGCTGTAGGTTCCGTCGCCGTCAGCATCGCCCCGACTGTATGCAAAGTCCGGGGTGCCGTAAATCATTCGGTTGCTCAGGAAAGCGGGCCCGGTTTCGCCTTGGCTCGCCCGATCAGCGGTTGGGGCTCCGACCAACTCCACAATGTCCAGTGTGGCCCCAAAAACGAGTCGCCATCGGTTAGGCTCGAAAGACGCGACTGGGCAAGGTCGCCGGGAGACTGCAATCGGATATGGCTGAAAGTGACGCCGGATTGGCATACGCATGCTCAGGCATTGAAACTTTGAGCTGGCGTGCCTTGGCTTTACTTTGCCGTCGTGCCAAGTTTCTCGTCGAGCAGCTGCTGGACTTTTTCACTGGTGAGCATGGTCCACGCCGACGACGGGGAACCCTGCAGAGCTGCCAGCGGGCT
>JBAUMA010000054.1:0-7572 GCA_049578485.1 Specibacter sp. | reverse complement strand
TTTCCCGCAGAGATCCGGGCGCTGCGCGCCACCTACACCTCCATTGAGCAAGTGTCCGAGGTGGACAAGCTCATCGAAAACATTGAGGACCTGTCCGACCAGGCAGGCTCACCCAACCTGTGGGACGACCCCGCCGCCGCCCAAAAAGTGACGTCCAAGCTCAGCCACGCCCAGTCCAAGCTGGAAAAGCTGCGCTCCCTGGAATCGCGGATCGACGACCTTGAAGTCCTGGTGGAACTGGCCCAGGACGAGGGCGACGCCGATGCCCTGGCCGAGGCCGCCAAGGATCTGCCCGGCCTGCAAAAGTCCCTGAAAGACCTGGAAATCGTGACACTGCTGGCCGGTGAATACGACGAGCGTGAAGCCGTGGTGACCATCCGATCCGGTGCCGGCGGCGTCGATGCCGCGGACTTTGCCGAGATGCTGCTGCGCATGTACCTGCGCTGGGCCGAGCGCCACGGCTACGCCACCTCCGTGCTGGACACCTCCTACGCCGAAGAAGCCGGCCTGAAGTCCGCCACGTTCGAGGTCAAAGTGCCCTACGCGTTTGGCACGCTCAGCGTAGAAGCCGGCACGCACCGCCTGGTGCGCATCAGCCCGTTCGACAACCAGGGCAGGCGCCAGACATCCTTCGCCGCCGTCGAGGTCATCCCGCTGATCGAGTCGACGGACAGCATCGAGATCCCCGACAACGACATCCGCGTGGACGTGTTCCGCTCCTCGGGCCCGGGCGGACAGTCCGTGAACACTACCGACTCGGCCGTGCGCCTGACACACCTGCCCACCGGCACGGTGGTGTCCATGCAGAACGAGAAGTCGCAGATCCAAAACCGTGCCGCCGCCATGCGCGTGCTGCAATCCCGGCTGTTGGTCTTGAAGAAGGCCGAGGAGGACGCCACCAAGAAAGCCATGGCCGGTGATGTCAAGGCCTCCTGGGGCGACCAGATGCGCTCCTACGTCCTGAACCCATACCAAATGGTCAAGGACCTGCGCACGGAGTACGAGGTGGGCAACACCTCGGCCGTACTGGACGGGGAAATCGATGACTTCATCGACGCCGGCATCCGGTGGCGCGCGGACAACCGCAACGCCGCGAAGCAGTAGTTGCCCGCATCCAGTCCCAGAATTCCCCTGAACCGACACACCGGGGCAGGAACACGCTTGGGCACCATTTGGTGCTTATAGTCGATAAGCTGGTGGTTTCTTCCCCCAAACCAACGCCCAGGCACCAGCATGCCAGTACCGTTCGCTGGAAGGGCAACGAAAAGTCATGATTCGTTTTGAAAATGTAAGCATCGCTTACGACCGAAAAAGCAAACCTGCACTCGACGACGTGTCGCTGGAAGTGGACCGCGGCGAGTTTGTGTTCCTTGTCGGGTCCTCGGGATCCGGCAAGTCAACATTCCTGCGCCTGGTCCTGCGCGAATACAAGACCGAGCACGGCCAGGTCTATGTGGCCGGCCAGAATGTGGCCAACGTGCCCAGCTGGCGTGTGCCCAAGTTCCGCCGCGGCATTGGCGTGGTGTTCCAGGATTTCCGCCTCATCAACACCAAGACGGTCTTCGCCAACGTCGCCTACGCCATGCAGGTCATCGGCAAGAGCCGCGCCGCCATCCGCACCGAGGTCCCGCGCGTGCTTGAACTCGTCGGCTTGGAGGACAAGGGCCACCGCAAGCCCACCGAGCTCTCCGGCGGCGAGCAGCAACGCGTTGCCATCGCCCGCGCCATCGTGAACCAGCCCGGCATCCTGCTGGCCGATGAGCCCACGGGAAACCTCGACCCGATCACGAGTGCCGGCATCATGGACATCCTTGACAAGATCAACCAAAACGGCACCACGGTGGTCATGGCCACGCACGACGACGACATCGTCAACACCATGCGCAAGCGCGTCATTGAACTCCGCCACGGCAAAGTGGTCCGCGACGAGGCACGTGCCCAGTACACGGCCATGATCCCGATCGTGCCGGCCGCCGGGCAGGCGGGGGCCCCTGCCGCCGTGGTTGTTGAAGCGGACGACGCCGCACCCCAGACCCGCCGCCAGCGCGCCGTCAGCGTCGCTACTGCCAGCGACGGTCCCTCCGCGGATGAATCAATGCCGCCCCGCCTTGAACGAAACAGGGACCGCGAGATCCCCGATTCCATTGACGAAGCAACGATTGAGGGCCAACTGTGAGACTTGCTTTCATCATGAGTGAGTTGGGCAGCGGCCTGCGCCGCAACCTGACCATGGTCATCTCCGTGATCCTTGTGACTTTCGTATCTCTGACTTTTGTTGGCGCGGCGGGTCTGCTGCAAATGCAGATCGGCCAGCTCAAGGGCTTTTGGTACGACAAGGTCCAAGTGACCATCTACCTGTGCACCGACATCCCCGCCAACACCAACTGCGTTTCCGGTCCCGTCACCGAAGCCCAGAAGAAGACCATCCAGGGCATGCTGGACTCGCCCGCGGTAAAGCCGTATGTGGAGAAGTGGTCCTTTGAAAGCCAGGCGGAGGCCCTGACCCACTTCAAGGAGCAGTTCGCCAGCTCTCCCATGGCGGATTCGGTCGAGGCCGGGAACCTGCCGTCCTCGTTCCGGATCAAGCTGACGGACCCGGAAAAATACCAGATCATCAACGAGTCCTTCTCCGCCACGGCAGGGGTTGATTCGGTGGTTGACCAGCGCAAGGTACTCGATCCGCTGTTCTTCGCCATGAACATAGCCACGTTCGTCGCAGTCCTTGTGGCGGGACTGATGATTGTCTGCGCGGCCCTGTTGATTGCCACCACCATCAAACTTTCCGCGCAGTCAAGAGCCAAGGAAATTGACATCATGCGTCTTGTGGGAGCATCGAAAACAGTGATTCAACTGCCCTTTGTGCTGGAGGGGGTCATTGCTGCCACGATAGGTGCGCTGCTGGCCTCGGGGGCGGTCTGGCTGATCCTCACGCTTGCCTCGGGGTGGTTTGCCACGAACGGGAACTCCGGCATGCCCATCATTTCCCAGGGCCGGGCACTGATCATCTACCCGGCGTTGATCTTGCTGGGGGTGGTGTTGGCGGGGCTTGCCTCGGCCGTCTCGCTGCGCAAGAACTTGAAAGTCTAGTCCCGTCCCCCGCCTCCGGCAGGAGGCGGGCAGCACAGTAGTGCAATGGCAATATCACCAGGAACAGGTTGGAACATGAACTCGACATCAGGCGCTCGATCGGTTGCGGCGGTTTCGCCGCGGCAGGGACGACGCTGGCATGCCCGGCTCTGCACCGCGGTGACCGCGCTGACCATCGTGGGTTTGCTGGGTGTGGTGCCGGGGGCTTACGCCGACAACCTTGATGACCAGGCCAGCGCGCTGGAACAGCAGGCCCACGACGCCGCCTCCGCCCTCGAGTTTGTCGACACCGGGATCGCCAAGTCGGCCTCGGACCTGGTGATGTTCCAAGGGCAGCTGCCCGGCGCACAGGCAGCCCTGACCGACGCCCAGAACCGGGTGGGTGCCGCCACGGTTCAGGTGAATTCGCTGGCCTCCCGCATTGAACTCGCCCAGCAAAACAAGGACAAGATCACCGCCCAGATTGCCCTTGACGCCAAGAAGCAGGCCGAGACCAAGAGCATGATCGGCCAAATCGCGGCCCAGTCCTACAAGGCCGGCGGCATCCCCGCCAGTTTGTCCCTGATCCTGGGCGTGGGGTCCTCGGGCGATCTTGCCAACTCCATCGACCTGGCCGAACAGGCCATGCGCGGCCAAACGGCCGCGTTGGAGCAATTGACGTCCCAGCAGGCCACGAACGAAAACGCGAAGGCGCGACTGGCCGCCGTCGAGGTTGAAATCAAGGACCTGAAGGTTCAGGCCGACGCCGCGCTGGTTGCCGAACAAGCTGCCCGCGACCAGGCAGCGGCCAAAAAAGCCACCGTGGACAAGCTCATCAGTGACTCTGCGGCCATCAACGCCAAGCTCGAGGCGCAAAAGCCCCAAATTCAGGCCAAGATGAAGGCCGTGCAGCAGCAGCAGGACGTTGTGGCTGCGCAAATCGCCGAGCGCCAGCGCAAGGAACGCGAGGCCGCCGCTGCCGCCGCCAAGGCCGAGGCCGAGCGCGTTGCACGCGAGCAGGCAGCAGCCGAGAAAGCCGCCGGCAACAACAACTACGTTCCGCCGCCCTATGTTGCGCCGGCGCCGGGCAACCCGTCCGCCTTTGGACTCCAGCACCCCTTCGCCACCAGCGTACCGATCACCTCGGGGTTTGGCTGGCGCCAAACACCCGCCGGGACCATCGACTTCAACGGCACGGGTGGCTACGTGCACACGGGCATCGATTTCGGCGCCCCGTGCGGTACCCCCGTCTACGCCGCAGCCGCCGGCACCGTGGTCTTTGCGGGCTGGGACGTCTGGGGTGGCGGCAACGGCGTGAAGATCACGCACGGCGTCATTCAGGGCAACGCCTTGCTGACGGCGTACTACCACAACACCTCCGTGCAGGTTTCGGCGGGGCAACGGGTAGCCCGCGGGCAGTTGATCGCTTACTCCGGCGGCACGGGAAACTCCACCGGCTGCCATGCCCACTTTGAGACGTGGCTCAACGGCGTCGCCGTGGATCCGATGGGTCTGCTCTAGCGTCTGCCCCGCTGGCGCGGAGCCATCGGAGCAGTTGCTAGACTGAAAGCTCGCGCCGCCCATGGCGCCAATCACCATGAAGGAGTTGCACCGTGCCGAAGGAAAGTGGCCTGAAAGTTGTGGCCACCAATCGCAAGGCCCGGCATGACTACCACATCATGGACACCTACGAGGCCGGCCTGGTCCTGATGGGCACCGAGGTGAAGTCGCTGCGTGAAGGCAGGGCATCGCTGGTGGACGGTTTTGCCACGTTCTACAACGACGAGTTGTGGCTCGAGTCCGTGTACATCCCCGAGTACCTCAACGGCAGCTGGACCAACCACACGGCACGCCGCCGCCGAAAGCTGCTGCTGCACCGCGACGAACTGGAAAAGATCGCGCACAAGACCCGCGAATCCGGCTTCACCATTGTGCCCCTGCAGCTGTACTTCAAGGACAGCCGGGCCAAGGTGGAGATTGCCATCGCCAAGGGCAAGAAGGACTACGACAAACGCCAGTCGCTGCGTGAAAAGCAGGACAACCGTGAGGCACTGCGCGTCATGCGGGAGAAGAACCGCGGCTGATGCCACCGCTCAACGAACTCCTGGGAACCTGGAGCCTGGACCTATGGGCCCTGGGCCTGTTGCTTGCCGCCGGGGGACTTTACTCGGTGGGGCTGGCCAGGGCCGCCCGTGCCGGTGTCCGCTGGCCGCTATGGAGGGTGGCGGCGTTCTTCGGACTGGGCCTGGGCATATACGCCGTGGTCAGCTTCGGTTTCCTGGGCACTTATTCCCCTGAGCTGCGCTGGGCTTTTTCGGTGCGCATCGCCTTGCTGCTTTTTGTGGTCCCTGCCGGCCTGGCGCTGGGTCTGCCCCTGGGCCTGGCCCGGCTGACCATGCGGCCCGGACCGCTGCGCACCACCTTGGGCGCGCTGGCCCGGCGCCCCTTGAGCTTGTTTTCCAACAGCGCAGTGGCACCGGTGCTCGGCTTGCTGGTGCTGTCGATGATGCTGACCCCGCTGGCCGGGATCACCCGGATCAACCCGGTCCTGGAAGGCTTGCTGAGCATCGCCATCCCCTTGTTGGGGCTGCTGATGGTGTTGCCCATGGTGGAGGAAAAGACGAGGGTCAGCACCGCCTTGATCATGTTGCAGTTTGTGTTTGCGTTCATTGAATTGCTGGCCGACGCCATCCCGGGCTTGCTGATGCGGCTTAGCCCGGGTATTTTCGACGGCGTCGCCGCCCTGACGGGGTCCCACCCGGCCTGGTTCCCCTCGGCCGTGCGGGACCAGCAACTGGCGGGGGACTCGCTCTGGTTCATCGCCGAAATCATGGACCTGCCCGTCATGATCTTGCTGTTCATCAGATTTGCCAAATCCGACAAGGGCGAACGGAAAGTCCTGGACGAACTCACCGACGAGCAGATGGACCAGCTCAACGCCGCCCACCTCCACCTGCGGGACTAACTCATGTCCATGGCACTTCAACGCCGGCACTGGTGGCTCATCGGGGCAGTGGTGGCGGTGATCGCGGTGGTGGTGGCCCTGGCCGTGAATGCATCCAATCCATCGGGCACAAGGCCCGGATCTGCCGGCACCTCACCATCGGCGCCCAGCCCCGCGACGGCCGTGGCGACGGCGACCACCACGCCGCCCGCGGCAATCACCTCCGCGCCGCCACCCACCAGTGCAGGCCCCGCCGGGCCGTCGAACGCTCCACCGCCCAGCCTGGCCGCGAAGAAGCTTGCCGGCATGAGCCTGGAACAGCGCGTCGGCCAGGTGCTCATGGTGTCCTCGTCCGTGACCGGCGCCGATGCCGATTCCCTGTACGCCCTCGACACCCTGCAGGTGGGCAATGTGTTCATGAAGGGGCGCAGCAGCGCCGGGGTGGACGGAATTGGCGCGCAGGTGCGGGAGGTGGTGGGGCACGTGCAGGGCAGTAAAACGGCGGGCGTTCTGCCATTTGTGGCCACGGACCAGGAGGGCGGGTTGGTGCAGATCATGCGCGGGCCGGGCTTTGAGGACATGCCCCAGGCCATCGAGCAGGGCCGGCAGGCACCAGCCGACCTGGAAGCTGATGCCACCCGCTGGGGCAGGCAACTCGCCGCGGCCGGGGTGAACGTGAACCTGGCACCTGTCCTCGACACCGTTCCCAGCGCCGCGTTTGCCCCGCAGAACGCCCCGATCGGCGCCTTTGGCCGCGAGTATGGCTACACGCCCGCCGCGGTCTCCAGCCACGGCCTGGCGTTTGCCCGCGGCATGAGTGCCGCCGGTGTCCAAGCAACGATCAAGCACTTTCCCGGTCTGGGCAGGGTCACAGCCAACACGGACCTCACCGCCGGGGTGACCGACGCCGCCACGGTGCGCAACGATCCCTACCTTGCGCCGTTCAAGGACGCCGTCAATGCCGGGAAGCCGTGGCTGATGATTTCCAACGCCATTTACCCCAAGATTGATGCGAACAACCTTGCCCCCTTTTCCCCCGTGATTGTCCACGACATGGTGCGCGGAGACCTTGGGTTCAAGGGCGTGATCGTCAGCGATGACTTGTGCGACGCCGTCGGCCTTTCAGCGGTGCCAGTTTCGGAGCGCGGCGTCGATTTCCTGGCCGCCGGTGGCACCTTGGCGCTGTGCACCAACGAGGCACTGCTGCCGCAAATGTATGCCGGACTGTTGGACACGGCAAAAAGCGATAAGGCCTTTGCGGCGAAAGTGTCCGCCGCGGCGTTGCTCGTCCTTGAGTCAAAGCAGGCCAACGGGCTCATCCGTTAGGGGTGGCGCAGGGGGAATAATTTCCCCGCTGAATGCGCTAGCATGGATAGTCACGGACAGCTTTCGGGCTGGGCGTGGATTGAAAACAAAATAGGGGATGATCGGTTTCGACGGTGTTTGTTGAGACAGGTGAAGCGGGTCGAGGATACAGGGTTAACTCGTTAACGATCTCTGTAAAACAATAAGTGCTGAATCAAATCGCACTGACTTCGCTCTTGCTGCCTAAGCAGTAAGAC
>JBAUMA010000053.1:0-5348 GCA_049578485.1 Specibacter sp. | reverse complement strand
GGCGAGCGCCAACAAGGAGTCATAGTGGCCAGGACGCCGGCACAACCGGGAACATCCGCCAAGCGCGGGTCAAAAACCACCAGCAACGCGCCCGTCGACGCCGTGCCCCAACCCCGGGCCGCGGAAGGCCCCTCGCGGGCGGCACAGGAGACGCCGGCACATGAGGCGGCGGCACCGAGCCGCTGGAAGCAGTTCCGGAACCGCATCAACAGTGTGGCCGGGCGTCCCGGCGCCTCCTACTACTGGATCATCGGCACCACGGTGGCGCTGACCAGCATCGGGTTGATGACGGTGCTGTCGGCATCGGCGGCCGAATCCATCTCCGAGGGCGTGGACCCCTACAGCCTGTTCATCAAGGAAAGCACGTTCGCCGCCGTCGGCCTGGTGTTGATGATGGCGCTGTCCTTTGTCCGCCCCGCCGGTTTGAAAAAGCTTGCCTGGCCCGCCCTGGGGCTTTCCGGGCTGCTTTTGATGCTGGTCGTCTTCACCCCACTGGGCGTGAACGTTGGCGGCAACACGAACTGGATCAACTTCGGCGGTGGCATCCAGTTCCAGCCCTCCGAGGCCGCCAAGCTGGCATTGGCCGTCTGGATGGGCATGATCCTCGCCCGCAAGGGTGACTTGGTCAAACAATGGCGCCATGCCTTCGTGCCCGTCGTCCCCGTAGGCGTGGTCATGGTGGGCCTGATCCTGGGCGGACACGACCTTGGCACCGCCGTGATCGTCATGGGCGTCGTGGGTGCCGGGTTGTTCTTTGGCGGCGCCTCCCTGAAAATCCTGGTGCCCGCGGTCCTGGGCGGCCTCGGTGCCGCCGTGATCCTTGCCGCCATCAGCGGCAACAGGACCTCCCGCCTGTCCGGCTGGATGGGAAACTGCAGCGCGGACACCGGGCTGTGCGACCAGGCCCAAAACGGCCTCTACGCCTTGGCCTCCGGGCGCTGGTTTGGCGTGGGCCTGGGCCAAAGCCGGCAGAAGTGGAGCTGGATCCCCGAGGCCCACAACGACTTCATCTTCGCCATCCTCGGTGAGGAGCTGGGCCTGCTGGGCACGCTCGTGATCATCTGCCTGTACGGCGTCATGGCCTTTGCGATCTTCCGCGTCATCATGAAGCGCAACGACACCTTTGCCCGCGTCGTCTGCGGCGCCATCCTGACCTGGATCATCGGCCAGGCGTTCGTGAACATCGCCATGGTGACAGGGCTGCTGCCCGTCATCGGTGTCCCGCTTCCCTTGATTTCCTATGGTGGCAGCGCCCTCGTGGTGGTGCTGGCCGCCATCGGCGTCGTCCTCTCCTTTGCCCGTGAAGAACCCGAAAGTGCCTTGATTCAAAAATGACGAACAACACCAACATCCCGGCGCTCTCGGTGGTCCTGGCCGGCGGCGGCTCGGCTGGCCACGTCAGCCCGCTGCTGGCCATCGCCCATGCCATCCGCCACCGGGTGCCCAACGCGGCCATCCTCGCGGTGGGCACCAAGGACGGGCTGGAAACCCGGCTGGTTCCGGCCGCCGGTTTTGAGCTGGCCACCATTGATCGCATCCCCATGCCGCGCAAGCCTTCCCCGGACCTGCTGAAGCTGCCCGTGCGCATGCGCCGGGCCATCACGGCCGCCAAGGAAATCCTGCGCAACGCGAAAGCCGATGTCCTCGTCGGCGTGGGCGGATACGTCTGCACACCGATGTACCTGGCCGCGAAGTCGCTGGGCGTGCCGATCGTCATCCACGAGGCCAACACCAAGGCCGGCCTGGCCAACAAGGTCGGCGCCCGTTACACCAGCTATGTGGGGACCGCCTTTGCGGCCGCCAAGATCCGCCACGCCCACGTGGTCGGCATGCCCATGCGGGAGGCCGTTGCCGGCCTTGACCGCAACACGGCACGGGCCGGTGCCCGGGAACGCCTGGGCCTGGACCCGGCAAGGCCCACCCTGATTGTCACGGGTGGCTCGCTGGGCGCGCTGCGCCTGAACCGGGCCGTGGCTGGGGCCGTTGACGCACTGGGCTCGGCCGGGATCCAGACCCTGCACATCACCGGCAACGGAAAAACCGTCACGGCCCCCGACGGCAGCCAGCTCACCGCCCCGCTCTACCGCCAGCTCGAATACGTCGATGCCATGGAAGACGCCTATGCCGCTGCGGACATCCTGCTGTGCCGCTCGGGCGCGGGCACGGTCTCCGAGGTGGCCGCCGTCGGACTGCCCGCCGTGTTCGTCCCGCTGCCGGTGGGCAACGGCGAACAGGCACGCAATGCCGCCGGATTGGTGGAAGCGGACGCTGCGCTGCTCATCGAGGACTCGGCGCTGGATTCCGCCTGGATCACGGCACAGCTGTTGCCGCTGTGCCTGGACGGCGATCGGCTGGCCGGTATGGCGGCCCGGGCCGCCCAACTCGGAATTCGTGACGCCGCCGACCGCATGGCGGACATGGTCATTGCAGCAAGCGGAAAGTGAGCCGTCCATGAACAACACACCAACCCCGTACGAGGCGCCCACCCTGGCACAGCTGGGACGGGTGCACTTCATCGGCATGGGCGGGGCCGGGATGTCGGCCATTGCCCGGATCATGCTCGCCCAGGGCGTGCCAGTGAGCGGCTCGGATGCCAAGGCCTCGGCCGGACTGGCGGAGCTTGGTGCCCTTGGCGCCACGGTGCATGTGGGCCATGCCGGAAGCAACGTTGACGGGGTGGACACGATTGTTGTCTCCACGGCCATCCGGGCCGACAACCCCGAACTCACGGCTGCCACGGCAGCCGGGCTGCGCGTGCTGCACCGCTCCCAGGCCCTGGCAGCCGCCATGGCGCAGGACACCGTGGTGGCCGTTGCCGGCACGCATGGCAAAACCACCACCACCTCGATGATCACGGTCATGCTCCGCGGGGCGGGGGTGGACGCCTCGTTCGCGGTGGGCGGCACCGTGCAGGCCCTGGGAGTCAACGCCGCCCACGGCACCGCACCGGTGTTCGTGGCCGAGGCCGACGAATCCGATGCCTCCTTTCTGAACTACCGTCCGCGCATCGCCGTGGTCACCAACCTGGAAGCCGACCACCTGGACCACTACGGCAGCGCAGAGGCTGTCTTTGCCGCCTTTGACGACTTTGTCTCCCTGCTCCCGGCGGAGGGGGTGCTCATAGCATGCGCCGACGACGCCGGCTCGGCCAAGCTCGCCGCCACGGCAATCGCCGCCGGGAAACGGGCACTGACGTATGGCTTCGCCCCGGATGCGGACCTCCGCCTGGTGGCCGGCAGCGGCGACGGTCTCACCACCGAAACCACCCTTGTCCTGCCCGCTTTCGTTGCCGCCGCCGGGGCAACGGAGGGCACCACGCTCGCGCTGCACCTGCAGGTCCCCGGCGCCCACAACGTCCGCAACGCCGCAGCAGCCGTGGCCGTAGCCTTGGAACTAGGGGTCGACGCCGCAGCGGCCGTCACGGCGCTGGCCGCCTTCAACGGCGCGGCCCGCCGCTTCGAGGCCAAGGGGGAGGGCCGGGGGGTCCGCGTCTTTGACGACTACGCCCACCACCCCACCGAAGTCACCGCCGCCCTGAAGGCTGCACGGACGGTGGCCGGCGGGCACAAGGTGCATGTGCTATTCCAGCCCCATCTGTTTTCACGCACCCGGGAATTTGCCGCGGAGTTCGCGCACGCGCTCGATCTCGCCGACACCGTGGCCGTCCTTGACATCTACCCGGCCCGCGAAGACCCCATCCCGGGCGTCACCAGCACCCTCATCACCGATTCGATGGCCGCGCCCATCGGCTATGCACCCGACCCCGCCGCGGCGGTATCGGCACTCGTGGCCGCCGCCTCCGACGGGGACATCATCCTCACGGTGGGCGCGGGCGACGTCACCCTGTTCGGTCCCGTGCTGCTTGCGGCCCTGAATGCGGGGGACTCCCGTGGCTGAGCCGCGGCGCCCCCGCATCATCAGCACGCGTCCGGGCTCGGCCGCCGGCCCGCCGGACCCGGCAGACACCGGCCAGCATGCGGCCCAGGAG
This sequence comes from Specibacter sp., assembly GCA_049578485.1. Lineage (GTDB taxonomy): Bacteria > Actinomycetota > Actinomycetes > Actinomycetales > Micrococcaceae > Specibacter. The sequence continues at coordinate 1,360 of JBAUMA010000053.1, read as the reverse complement.
TCCACCGCGACGGCGCGGCCCACCAGCGGCAAGGTCACCGTGACTCCCGTGCCGGCAGACGCCGCCACCGCAATTCCCCATACGAGAGCCCCTCAATCCGCGGCACCCAAGACCGGCGTGCCGAAAGCCCCGTCTCCCAAATCCGCACCCAAAGCAGCACCAAAGGCCAAGACCCTCAAGACCAAGGATCCCAAGGATCCCAAGGCCAAGGCCAAGCCTTCCAGGGCCGGCGACGCCGCCGGAACAAGCCCCGGGGGAGCGGGCGGCGCCCAGGTCCTGTCGTTTCCGGTGCCCGCCCACAAGCGGCGCAAAAGGCGCGTCTGGATCGGAGCGGCGGGAGTCGCCGTCGTGCTTGTCCTGGTGATGGCCGTGGCCCTGTTCTCGCCCGCGCTGGCCGTGAAGACCATCGCGTTCGACGGGCGCAAGCTGGTGCCCGAGAAGACGCTGCAGGCCGCCATGGCGCCGTTGCTGCACAAGCCGCTGCCGCAGGTGACCCAGTCGGATGTGAGCGCGCTGTTGGCCGCCGTGCCGCAGGTGAAGAGTTCACGCATCGAGTCCAGGCCGCCGTCCACCCTGGTGGTCCACCTCGTGGAGCGCGTGCCGGTGGCGTTGTTGAAGAACGGTGCCGAATACCTGTTGGTGGACCAGGATGGCGTGCAGCTGGGCACCACGAAGAACCAGTCGGCGGCGGGCCTGCCGCTCATTGACGGCGGCAAGGCGGCCATTGGCAAGGACACGTTCAGCGCCATCACGGCGGTGTTGGCAACCTTGCCGCAATCCGTGCTGGGCAAGATGGCCAACGCGTCGGCGAAATCGCCCGACGCCGTGGAGCTGCGGCTGAACGACGGGAAAATGGTGGTGTGGGGCAATGCCTCGGACATGGACCTCAAGGCACAGGTCCTGGAGGCGCTGATTACGGCGCCGCCGCCCGCTCCGACGGTGGCGAACCCCAATCCGGCTCCCGTAAACGTGTACGACGTCAGCGCACCCCGTCATCCTGTGACACGCTAGAAGCACGCACATGTGGCTTGGAAGCACTTTTTCAAGGGATTCTGACCGACACGCGGGCCCGGTAATTGCATGCGGCCCCGATGCACCATAGCGTCACAGACAAGAGTTAGTTGACATAACTATAACCTTCAACCTGAAGGTTAAGCTGCGAAGTTTCAAGCACCGGTTGAACCATCGCGGCGCAGCAAGACCCCCAAGAACATGTAGCAAGATACGAACAAGGGACACTTAACGTGGCAGCACCCCAGAATTACTTGGCCGTCATCAAGGTCGTCGGCATCGGCGGCGGCGGCGTGCATGCAGTAAACCGCATGATTGACGTGGGCTTGCGCGGCGTTGAGTTTATTGC
>JBAUMA010000052.1:0-5963 GCA_049578485.1 Specibacter sp. | reverse complement strand
CCGCCACTGTGGGCGGACCGGCACTTTCTTCATGCAAAGTTCAGTTATGCGGCCTTGACGAACGCCACGTCCAAGGTGATCGTGACCTTGTCGGAAACCAGCACGCCGCCGGCTTCCAGGGCTGCGTTCCAGGTCAGGCCGAAGTCCTTGCGGCTGATGACGGTCTTGGCTTCGAAGCCTGCGCGGGTGGCGCCGAAGGGGTCAACGGCCACGCCGTTGTATTCGCCCTTGAACGTGACGGTCTGGGAGATGCCGCGGATGGTCAGCTCACCGGTCAGTTCAAAGTCTTCCCCGTCAACGGAGACGGCGGAGGAGGCGAAGGAGAGGGTCGGGAACGTTTCGACGTCGAAGAAGTCCGCGCCGCGGACGTGGCCGTCACGGTTCGCGTCACCGGAGTTGAAGCTGGCTGCCTGAATGGTGGCGGTCACGGAGGACTCGGCCAGGGTTGCGCCAAGGGTCAGCGCGCCTTCCAGCTCGGTGAACTGGCCGCGGACCTTGGAGATGCCCGCGTGGCGAACGGTGAAGCCGACGGTGCTGTGTGAGGCGTCGAGGTTCCAGGTGCCCTGGCTCAGGCCGGTGGATTCAATGGTTGTTGCAGACATGGGTGACTCCTTGGAAGAGGTGGATACAGTTGGCAGAAGCGCGATGTTGCGATCCTTCACACGGTATAAGCATGCGTTTGCATCTAATATTCCCGGACTGGGAAAGTTTTTTTGGATCTCTTTTTCAACAGTGCCCGCGGAGTCTGGGAATTCCCTGATTAACCTGTTCCCGCGTAACTTTGAGAAACTTGGACACATGCCCCGAGTCACTGTTCATCTTCTGCGCCATGGCGAGGTATTTAACCCCGATGGCGTGCTGTACGGGCGGTTGCCTGAATTCCATCTCTCCGAGCGCGGCCGTGCCATGGCCGACATGGTTGCCGGCCATTTCAAGGCCCAGGACGACGACGGCAACGCCCCGGTCTACCTGGTGGCGTCACCGCTGACACGGGCACAGGAAACGGCCCAGCCGACGGCCTCGGCCCTCGGCCTGAGCATTGTCACGGACCCACGCATCATCGAGGCCGAGAACCACTTCGAGGGCATGCAGGTCAGCAAGGGTGAGCTCCTCAAGCCCCGCCACTGGCGGTACTTCGTGAATCCGCTGCGCCCCTCCTGGGGTGAACCGTATGCGGCCCAGGCCGAACGCATGATGGCGGCGGCACGCGATGCCCGCCGTCGTGCCTTTGAAATTGGCGGGGACGGCGCGGCGGCCATCATGGTCAGTCACCAGTTGCCCATCTGGGCCACGCGGCGCAGTGCCGAGGGCAAGCGGCTGTGGCACGATCCCCGGAACCGTGAATGCACACTGGCATCGCTGACTACGTTGACGTTCGACGGCGACGACGTGGTGGATGTGGCCTACAGCGAGCCCGCAGCAGTGCTTTTGCCCGGCGCGGCCACCACCCCCGGCGCCTGATGACTCCTGGCCCACTAGGCCTGAGCGACTTTTCGACGTAATGTAGAAAAGCGAATGCCGGAAAGAAGCAGTGACGCAGCACTGGATTCGTACAAGATGAAAGACAACTAGAGTGACTTCCTCGATGAGCCGCAGATCCCTGCTGGCCGCAAGCGGTGCCGTGCTGGCAGTTGCCCTTGCCGCCTGCACGGCGAAAGACCCTCTGGCGCAGCAGGCCAATGCCGGTGACAACAAAAACTACATTGCCGGCGACGGTTCAGTGTCCGAATTTGGGGTTTCCAGCCGGTCCAAGCCCGTGGAATTTTCCGGCACGCTCCTGGACGGGAAGGCCATTTCCGCTGACGCGAACCGTGGCAAGGTGACGGTGGTCAACTTCTGGTACGCCGTATGCCCTCCCTGCCGCAAGGAAGCCGCGGACCTGGAAGCCCTCTACGCCAAGTACAAGTCAAAAGGTGTCACGTTCCTGGGCGTCAACGTCCGCGACGAGAAGGCCGCTGCCGAGTCATTTAATCGAACTTTCGGCATCACTTACCCGACCCTGATGGACAAGGACGGCGGCGTGCAACTGGACTTCACCCGCTACGTCAATGTCAGTGCCGCCCCCACCACCCTTGTCCTTGACAAGCAAGGCCGCGTTTCCTCGAGAATCATGGGCGAAGCCGACAAGAGCACGCTCGAAGCCTTGATCACCACCGCGTTGGCCGAAAAGTAGTTGCGGAATTGAACAACAATCCCTTCGCCGAGGCAGTCGCCGGCGGATCCATGCTGCTGGCGATTCCGGTCGCCCTGCTGGCCGGCGTCGTGTCGTTCCTATCACCGTGCGTGCTCCCCTTGGTGCCCGGCTACCTTGGTTATGTCAGCGGCCTGACCGGGGTTGACCTGGAGAAGCGCCGCCGCGGACGCATGCTGGCCGGCATCGGATTGTTTGTCCTTGGATTTTCGGTGGTCTTTGTCCTGCTGGGCGCGGTTTTCGGCCAATTGGGTGCCTGGCTCAAGACGCCCGACGCCGCCTGGGTGTCCCAGGTGCTCGGCGTGATAGTCATCATTTTCGGCATCGTGTTCATGGGCGGCCTCGGTTGGTTCCAGCGGGAAGCGAAGATCCATGCGAAGCCGCCGGCGGGGCTGTGGGGTGCCCCCATTCTGGGCATCACCTTTGGCCTGGGCTGGGCGCCCTGCATCGGCCCGACCCTGAGTGCCGTGCTGGCCATGGCGTACCTCGACGGGTCTTCGGCCGCCAAGGGCGCCTTCTTGACATTCGTGTATTGCCTGGGCCTGGGCATCCCCTTCCTGCTGATCGCGTTGGGTGTCCGCCGAGGCCTCGGCGCCCTGGCGTTCTTCCGCAAGCACCGCCGGGGACTGCAATGGTTCGGCGGCGGCATGCTGGTGGTGCTGGGACTGCTGATGGCCACAGGCCTGTGGAGTACGTGGATCAGTGAATTCCAGGACTTGTTTGTCGGTACTGTGACGATGCCAATTTGATGAGGAAAAACCCGGTGCAAGAAGTGCAAAACAAGAAGCAGCCCAAGGACGACGTCGCGCTGCCCGCCTTGGGTGTTGTCGGCATGCTCCGCTGGGCCTGGCGGCAGTTGACCAGCATGCGCACGGCCCTGCTGCTGCTGCTCCTGTTGGCGGTTGGCGCCGTTCCGGGCTCATTGTTCCCGCAACGCTCCTCCAACCCCTCCACCGTCACGCAGTACCTGACCGACCACCCCACCTCGGGCCCCATCCTTGACTGGTTCAAGCTCTTCGACGTGTACTCTTCGCCGTGGTTTGCCGCCATCTACCTGCTGCTCTTCACCTCCCTGGTGGGCTGCGTGCTCCCGCGTGCCAAGATCCACTGGAAGGCCATGCGTTCGGTGCCGCCGCGCACTCCCAAGCGTCTGTCCCGGCTGGCCGAGTACGGCACGGTGGAGATCCCCGCAGACCGTGGCATCGACGCCGAAACGGCCGTCAGGGATGCCGCAGCGGTCCTGAAGAAGCGCCGCTACCGCGTGGACGTGCGCGAGCTGGACACCGACCGCCCCTCCGTCGGGGCGGAGATCGGCTTCCTGAAGGAAGTGGGAAACCTGGTTTTCCACACCTCCCTCATCGGTGTTCTGGCCGCCGTCGCCCTGAGCGGGCTGTTTGGCTACAGCGGCCAGCGGGTGGTGGTGGAAGGGGAGACCTTCGTCAACTCACTGGCCAGCTACGACACCTTCAGCCCCGGCGCCTACTTCAACGAGGACAGGCTGGCCCCATACTCCCTCCAGCTGGACAAACTGGTGGTCAAGTACGACCGTGAATCGCCCGGCCACTACGGCCAGCCACTGGACTTCAACGCCACGCTGACCACCAAGGACGCCCCCGGGGCCGCCGCAAGGCAGCAGACACTCAAGGTCAACGATCCCGTTGCCATCGGCGGCACCAATGTGTACCTGGTGGGCAACGGTTACGCACCCGTCGTGACGGTCAGGGACGGCAAGGGCAATATTGCGTTCCAGGGCCCCGTCGTCACCATCCCCACCGACGGCGCCTACACGTCCCTGCTGGTCATCAAGGTGCCCGACGCCAAGCCCAAGCAGCTCGGATTTGTGGGCTTCTTCCTGCCGACGGCGCTGTACAACGACAAGGACGTGGCCTTCGGCTCGGACCCCGACCCGCTCAGCCCGCTACTGAGCCTGAACGCCTTCACGGGCGACCTTGGCCTGGACAGCGGCGTTCCGCGCAACGTCTACACGCTTGACACCTCCAAGCTGACGCAAATCAACGGCCGCGACATGAAGACCGGCGGCATCCAGCTCAAGGAAACGCAGAGCTACAAGCTGCCTGACGGCAATGGCACCATCAGCTTCGACGGCATCAAGCGGTACGCCGCCCTGGACATCCGGCACGATCCGGGACAGATCTACGTGCTGATCTTCTCGGTACTAGCCCTCGGCGGCTTGATCATGTCCTTGTTCCTGAACCGCAGGCGCGTATGGATCCGCACCGGCAAGCATCCGGATGGCCGCACCATGGTCGAATTCGGCCTGCTGGCGCGCGGCGAGGACCACCGTTTGGCCGGCGAGGCGGCAGCAATCAACAAGGCCCTGCACGCGAAATGGCTGGTGCCGTTGGAGCAGTCAGGGCAAGATGGTGTGCAGGCACAGAACTCACTTGGGGACCAGCAAGAAAATTCCGACGCCGACACCGGCGTCACCGTGGCTAGTAAGGACCAGTAATGCCAGAGATCAATGAGGGCCTCGCCCTGCTCAGCGAGCAGTTCATGCTCATGGCCGGCTTTGCCTATGTGGTGGCGTTTTGCGCTTATGCCTGGGACTTGTTCTCGTTCAACAAGACCGTCAAGGCGGGCCTTACCGCCGAGGCCGTGTCACTCGTGGGCGCCGGCGTCGGAGCCTCCGACGGCAAGATGATCGGTCAGGATCTGGGTGCGGGACCGCTTGACCGTGGCGTGCGTCCCAGCAGCAAGACCCACGACGGCGCCGACGGCGTCACGGCCGGGGACTCCATGCGCTACGGCAAGGAAAGGCGCCGCGCCGCCAGGGTGGCCGTGGCACTGACCGTTTTGGCCGCACTCGTGCACGGCCTTGCCGTGCTGTTCCGCGGACTGGCCGCGGGCCGGGTGCCGTGGGGCAATATGTACGAATTCTGCACGACCGGTGGTTTCGCCGTCGCCGTCGTGTTCTTGATTGTGCTTACCCGGCGCGACCTGCGTTTCCTGGGCACCTTTGTCATTGGCCTGGTGCTGGTGATGATCACGGCCGCTTCCGTGGCCTTCTGGACCCCGGCCGGCCACCTGGTGCCGGCGCTGCAAAGCTACTGGCTTGTCATCCACGTCTCCATTGCCGTGCTGTCCTCCTCGCTGTTCACCATCACCTTTGCCATGTCCGTGCTGCAGTTGTTCCAGTCGCGCCGCGAGGCCTCCATTGCTGCAGGCAAGCCCGACAGGGCCCTGGTGATGCGCCTGGTGCCGAACGCGCTGAGCCTGGAGAACATGTCCTACCGCATCAACGGCATCGCCTTCGTTGGCTGGACCTTGACGCTCATGTTCGGCGCCATCTGGGCCGAAAAGGCGTGGGGCCGGTTCTGGGGCTGGGACACCAAGGAAGTGTGGACGTTCGTGATCTGGGTGGTTTACGCCGGCTACCTGCACGCCCGCGCCACCAAGGGCTGGACGGGCACGCGCGCCGCCTGGCTGTCGATTGTCGGCTACCTGTGCGTGGTCTTCAACTTCACCATTGTGAACATGTACTTCTCCGGCCTGCACTCCTACGCCGGCGTCGGCAGCTAGCTGAATCCGGCCCTCCGCCGGCCCAGAATACACAAAAGGCGACTCCCCACGTTGGGAGTCGCCTTTTGTGTATTCTCGAACCACCCACCGGCGTCCTGGCGCGGGCCAAGCCCGCCCAGTGCGCAGATAATGCGCCCCCTCCCAGCGCCGTGAGCGGCGTTAGCTGCGCACTCGGCGGGGGACGCGGGAGCTAGTGCTTTGTCTCGTCGTTTGGGTGCTCCTCGCGGAGCTT
>JBAUMA010000051.1:0-4852 GCA_049578485.1 Specibacter sp. | reverse complement strand
TCAAACGGCGTGCTCTCCGGCGACGGGGGATCCATCAAGTACAAGGCCAACACGGACTTTTACGGCCCCGGCTCCATCACCTTTGAGGTCACCGACGGCAGTGGACCGGACGATCCGCAGGGGCTGAAGTCCACTTTGACAGTGATGACGGACGTGGCGCCAGCCCCGGCCAAGAACCTGGCGCCCAAGCTGTCCGGCACCCAGGTGTCCGTGGCTCAGTTGGAGACCACCGACACCAACCTGGCGTTGCTGGCCAGCGACCCCGAAAAGGACGCCCTGACGTTCTCGCTGCCGGGCAAGGCTCCCGCCGGCCTAAAGACGGAGATCGACGGCGGCACCCTGAAGGTATCGGCCGACAAGGGCGCGCCGCTGGGAACGCAGCAGTCCGTCACCATCCAAGTCTCGGACGGGCACAACCCGCCCGTGCGGGCCGACGTCGCGGTCGCCGTGACCTCCTCCAACAAGCCCCTGGCCGTGACCAACGACGACGCCGTACCCGACGCCCACGCCGGCAGGGCCGAAAACGTCCCTGTCCTGGCCAACGACGTCAACCCGTTCCCGGACACTCCGCTGACCATTGTGGATGCCAAGCTGGTGACTGGTCCCGCCAGCACCTCCGTTGCGGTGACCGGGGACAAGGTCAAGGTCACTGCCCCGGAGGACTTCACCGGCAACGTAGTGGTCTCCTACACCGTTGCGGACAAGACGGCGGACCACAGCCGCTGGGTCACCGGCCGCGTCACCTTGAATGTGAAGGGCAAGCCGGCTGCCCCCAGCGCGCCGCGCGTTGAAGAGGTCAAGAGCAAGCAGGTCCTGCTCAAGTGGGCCACCCCAGTGGACAACGGTTCACCCATCACCGGCTACACGGTCTCGTTCAGCGACGGCGGCACCCAGGCGTGTGCCACCAACACGTGCCTGGTCACGGGCCTGACCAACAACAAGAGCTACACCTTCAAGGTCAGTGCCAAGAACGCCGTGGGGGAGTCGGCCTTCTCGCCCGCCTCGGCGAAGGCGACCCCCGACCAGCAACCCGATGCGCCGGGCGCCCCGGCAATCGTCCGCGGCGACACGAAGCTCGACGTCAGCTGGGGAACCCCCGTGGGCGAATACTCGCCCGTGAAGTCGTTCAATGTCCAGATCTCCCCTACTCCTGCCGGGCAAAACCCGCAAAAGACCGGCGTCAAGGGCACCAGGCTGACCTGGACGGGACTGACCAACGGGGTGGCGTACACCTTCCGTGTGCAGGCGGTCAACAATGCACCGAAGCCGTCGGACTGGAGCCCCTACGCCGCCGTCGCCGTCAAGCCCGCCGGCAAGCCGTTCACCCCGGCTGCCCCCACCACCACCTTGGTGGACACCGTGGGCAGCCAAAACCAGGTCAGGGTTGACTGGAAGGCGCCGAACCTCAACGGCGGCGAGCTCAAGGGCTACACCCTGACCACCTATCTGGACGGGGCAGCCCAAAAGTCCACGAGCACCACGACCCCCAGCGCCACGGTGTCGTTGCCCAACGGCAAGGGCAACTACACCTTCCGCGTGGTTGTCGCGACAGAGGTTGCGGCGTCGGACCCCAGCGCCGCCTCGGCTCCGCGGCGGTCGGTGAGCCGGCCCGGCACCGTGGCCAGGCCCACCATTGCCCCTGCCAACACCGGTGCCGCCGGAGGCCGGATCACCGTGAACTTTGCAAAGCTTGCCGGCACCGCCACCGGCGGATCCAGTGCTGGGGAGTTGACGTATCACGCCCTCGTCTCCTCGACCGGGGCGGATGTGGTTGTGGTCCCCGGCAGCACGGTGCCAGCCCCCAACGGGGCGGCAACCACCGTGACCATCTACGCCAAATCCTCGGCGTTCGCCAACTCCGGCAACGCCTCGGCCCCCTCCAACAGCGCAACGCCGTATGGCGCGCCGGGTTCGGCCGGAGTCGGTGGAAGCAATGGTTCGCAGGGAAGCACCTCGTTCACCTACAGCTGGAGCTACCCGGGCGGTGCCACTGACACCAAGACCATCCAGGTCAAGGTGGGCGGAGGGGCCTGGAGCAATAAGGCCGGCAACGGCAGCGCTAACTATGACACGGGCGCCAACAACAAATCGGTGACGGTGTCAGTGCGTGCAGTGAACTCGCGGGGGGACTACGGCCCCGTGGCATCCAAGACACTCAGTAGCGGAGCCCCGAAGCCCCCGGCGCCCAAGAACACGGTGCGGGTGCTCAGATCCACCAACAACTCGTGTACCCAAGGCACCGGACAGTCAGATATTTTTCGTACGGGTCCGCCCAAGACATGCGGCGGAGTGCGCGGGGGAACCTCGAATCCTGGCGGTTCCTGGCTCTCCTACGCCGACGGGTATGTACCCGTCGGCCAGTGCGGCAGCCCCTGGGGCGGCAGCGGTTGGTACCAGATGACCGGCGGACCGCAAGACAACCGCTGGGTGCGCGCAGACACCGTGAGTCCGAACCCGGGCGGCAAGACGTGCTGATAGCCGGATTGCCGCCGGATTCGCGGTCCCGCCGACACCAATGCCGGGTAACGCCACTTATTGGATAAACTAATTCAGGTTTTCGAGCAGCCACAGCACTCACACGTTCCACCATTGAAAGAGGAAACACTCATGTCCATGACGCCCGAACAAGCAACTTGGTTCGCCGGAACGTTTGAAAAGCTGGTGGCCAATGTGGGCCAGGCGGTCCTGGGCAAGTCTCATGTCATCAGCCTGACCCTGTCCGCCATGCTGGCCGAGGGCCACGTCTTGTTCGAGGACGCCCCGGGCACCGGCAAGACCATGCTGGCCCGAGCGCTCTCGGCCACGGTGAAGGGATCGCATTCACGCATCCAGTTCACCCCCGACCTGTTGCCCTCCGATGTCACGGGCGTGACGATCTACGATCAAAAGACGCAGATCTTCGAGTTCCACAAGGGCCCGATCTTTGCCACGATCGTGCTGGCCGATGAGATCAACCGGGCGTCCCCGAAGACGCAGTCGGCTCTCCTGGAGGTCATGGAGGAATCCCGGGTCACGGTGGATGGCACCACGTACGAGACGGGCCGGCCGTTCATGGTGCTGGCCACCCAGAACCCGATCGAGCAGGCGGGCACCTACCGGCTGCCCGAGGCCCAGCTTGACCGTTTCCTGATCAAAACCTCGATCGGCTACCCGGACCACGCCTCCACGGTGCAGCTGTTGAGCGGTTCCGGCCAGCGGGACAGGACCTCCACCCTGCAAGCCATCATCACCCCGCAGGCCGTGGCCGAGATGGCCGACCTCGCCTCCACCGTACACACCGACGCAGCCGTGCTGGAGTACATCTCACGCCTGTGCGAGGAAACCCGCAACGCCCCCGAGACCCGACTGGGCGTCTCGGTCCGCGGCGCCATCGCCATGGTCCGCCTGGCCAAAGTGTGGGCCGCCGCCCAGGGCCGCAACTATGTCCTGCCCGACGACGTCAAGGAACTTGCCCCGTACGTGTGGACGCACCGCTTCGTCATGGACCCGGAAGCCGAATTTGCCGGCGCCACCCCTGACGCCGTGCTGGGCCGTGTCCTGGCCGAAGTTGCCGCGCCGCAGCAGCGCGCCACGGTTTAAGGAAGAAAAATGGGCATCACATCCATTGCAGGGAAGGCCGGGGCCTTCTTGTCCCGGCCGTTCCACCGCGACGGAGCACCCACCCGCCTGCATCCCACCTCGCTGTGGGCCGAGGCCGCCAAGGTGGCCGAGCTGTACGTGGCCCCTGTAGGGGGCAAGGTCAGCCCGTGGCTGCGGCGCTGGGTCCGCCCCGTCCTGGCCGCGGTCAGCGCGCTGGGCGCGGTGGTGATGGGCGGCGTCGTGCTGCTGTGGATTCTTGGTGCCGCCTACGGTTGGCAGGAGGCCAAGGTGGCCGCCTTGCTGGGTACCTTGCTGGTGCTGATCGCCGTCGGCTTCATCCTGGGGACCTCGATGTATTCGGTGAAACTTGATTTGGCCCGCACCCGAGTGGCTGTCGGGGACAACGCCGTGGGCAGCCTTGCCGTCACCAATGCCTCCCCGCGCGCCGTGCTGCCGGCCGCGCTGGAACTGCCCGTGGGGCAGGCCACCGCGCTGTTCCACCTGCCTCGCATGAAAGCCGGCGAGGTCCACGAGGACCTGTTCACCATCCCCACCACCCGCCGGGCCGTGATCACCGTGGGGCCTGTGCGCTCGGTGCGGGCCGACCCCCTGCATCTGCTGCGCCGGCAGGTGTTCTGGACCGATCCGACGGACTTGTTCGTGCACCCCAGGACGACGGCGCTGGACGGTCCCGCCGCCGGCTTCCTGAAGGACCTCGAGGGCCTTCCCACCACGGAGCTCTCCAGCGCCGACGTGTCCTTCCACGCCCTGCGCGACTACGTGCCGGGCGATGACCGCCGCCACATCCATTGGAAGACCACCGCCCGCACCGGCAAGCTCATGGTGCGCCAGTTCGAGGAAACCCGCCGCGCCCACATGGCCGTGGCCTTGTCGGTCAACACGGATGAATACGTCCGCGATGAAGACTTTGAGCTTGCCATCTCCGCCGCCGCGTCCCTGGGCCGCCAGGCCATCAAGGAAGCCCGCGAGCTCAGCGTGGTGACCCAGCGCGGGCCCATCCGCTGCGAAACCGGCAAGAACATGCTCGATGACATGACCCGGCTTGCCGGCAACACCCGCCGCGGAAACGCCGTGGATCTTGCCCGCACGCTCTCCGATGTGGTGCCGAATGCCTCCGTGGTGTTCTTTGTGGTGGGCTCCAAAGTGACCCCGTCGCAGTTGCGCAGCGCTGCAGCTTCTGTTCCCCCGGGCGTGCGTTCCTTTGCCATCCGTTGCTTTTCCGGCGCGCAGTCAGCCCGGGCCAATATTGCCG
>JBAUMA010000050.1:0-1752 GCA_049578485.1 Specibacter sp. | reverse complement strand
GCGCTGAGCTGCCAATACCCACCAACGAAAGACGCCTTCATGAATGCATCCCTGATCTGGTTCCGCGACGACCTACGTGTGGCGGACAACCCCGCCCTGCTGGCCGCCGCTGCCGACGGCGGTGCCGTGGCCCTCTACGTTCTGGACGAGGAGTCTGCCGGCATCAGGCCCCTGGGCGGCGCGGCCAAGTGGTGGCTGCACCATGCGCTCGCCGACCTGCGTGACCAGCTGGGGGCGTTGGGCATACCGCTGATCCTGCGCCGCGGGCCCGGCGCGGAGGTTGTTCCCGCCGTGGCAGCGGTGACGGGAGCCCGAGCCCTGTACTGGAACCGCCGCTATGGTGGGCCGGAACGCGCGGTGGACACGGCCGTCAAGGACTGGGCTGCTGAAGGGGGAGTGCACGCCGAAAGCTTCCAAGCGTCCCTGCTGCACGAGCCCTGGACCGTCCGCACAGGCGCCGGGAATCCATACCAGGTCTTCACGCCGTTTTGGCGGGCTTTGTCGGAGAAGGACTTCCGTGCACCCCTTGGATTGCCCGACCCCGGCCGCGGCTTTGGCGGGCCACTGCCGGACGGCGATACCTTGGACGACTGGGCCCTGCTGCCCACCGCCCCCGACTGGGCCGGCGGGCTGCGGGAACGATGGACGCCAACGGCCGACGCCGGGCACCAGGCGCTGTCCGATTTCCTCGACGAACGGGTGGCGGGCTACTCGGAGGCGCGGGACCGGCCGGACCAGCCCGGTACCAGCAATTTGTCTCCCTACCTGCGGTGGGGCCAGCTCAGCCCGTTCCAGGTGTGGTCCGCGCTCGCAGAACGGCGCCAGGACCTTGCCGGGACGCCGGGACCTGCCGTGTTTGCCGCCGAGCTGGGCTGGCGCGAGTTTTGCTGGCACCAGTTGTATCACCACCCGGATCTGGCCACCGCCAACCTCCGGCCGCAGTTCGATGCCTTCCCGTGGCGAACCCCGGACGCCGATCCCATGCCGCCCGGTGGTGACCGGGCCGCCGTCGGGCATCTGCAGGCATGGCAGCGCGGGCTCACCGGCATTCCCCTGGTCGACGCCGGGCAGCGGGAACTGTGGCACACCGGCTTCATGCACAACCGGGTGCGCATGGTGGCCGCCAGCTTCCTGGTCAAGAACCTGGGGATCCACTGGCAACTGGGGGAGCGGTGGTTTTGGGACACCCTGGTGGATGCCGACTCCGCCTCGAATCCCGCCAACTGGCAGTGGGTGGCCGGTTCGGGTGCCGATGCCTCGCCGTTTTTCAGGATCTTCAACCCGCTGACGCAGGCCAAGAAGTTTGACCCGAGCGGAGGATACGTGAACCGGTGGGTGCCGGAATTGCTGACCCCGGCGTACCCCGAACCGGTGGTGGACTTGCAGGAAACGCGCCGCGCGGCGTTGGACGGCTATGCCTCCATCAAGTGACGTCTCATAATTTGAGATAGGTTGACCATCATGTGGATGGTTTCGTTAGGCTGAATGCATGAGCGCATCGATTGACATTGCTGTAATTGCCGGCGACGGCATTGGTCCCGAGGTCACTGCGGAGGCCGTGAAGGTCCTGAAGAAGGTCACGGCCAGCGAGGGTGTGGAGCTCAAGCTGACCGACTACGCCCTGGGTGCCGAGCACTGGCTGGCCACGGAGGAAACCCTGCCGGACACCACCATCGAGGCCCTGCGCGGCCACGACGCCATCCTCTTTGGCGCGGTCGGCGCTGCCCCGGGCGACACCAGCATCCCCTCCGG
>JBAUMA010000049.1:0-8832 GCA_049578485.1 Specibacter sp. | reverse complement strand
GTGGCCGGCAGATCCGCGAAGATCTGCCGGCCACAGCCGTATCTGGCCGGTCAAGGTCCGCCCGGGTCACGAACCATTCGGCCCGGAACCATCGCTAACGAAGCATGTCGTTGTGCGGGGTGATGGCCGGCTGTTCCTGCTTTTTCTTCTCGCTTTCGGCCTTGTCCTTTTGCGGCTGGCTTGCGGCGCCGTTCTTCTCGTCGTCGGGCATCACTGCCGTACCGCCCTGGGTGACCACCACGGAGACGAACGTGGCTGTGGCGGCACCGGCGTAGCTCACCCGGCCGATGTAGGAACCGGGTGTGAGGCCGGCCCAGTTCAGCGACAACGCACCGGACTTTCCGTTGGCCAGGCGCAGCGGGTTCGGCGTCACCGTGGCATTGCCCACGTTGGCGGCCAGTACCGCGGCGTCAACGGAGGCCTTGGTGGCACGTCCGCCCGGGCTGGCGTACAGGTTGGCGAGCACCAGGTAGTTCCCGGCTGCGGGATTCGCCACGGAGAGCGATTCGCTGGCCGAGGCGGTCTGTGCCCTCAGCAGCTGGCCCGAGGGGTCGATGACGATCATGTCAAAGTCGGCGCCGGGATCGGCGGAGAAGACCGAGAACTTGGCCAACGGTGAACCCGCCGGAACGGTGACGTTCTTGGCGAAGTTGGAGGCGTTCGTGGTGGCGGACAAGGGGCCCGGAACCAGTTCAACGGCCGAGGAATCGGCCTTGGACAAGCCATCGAGCTTGATGGCGATGGGGGAGTTTGTCCCTGAGACCACCGGGATGCTGCCCTTGCCCGTGCCGCCCACCGAGGAGAAGGCCACGTTCGCGGGAGCCTGGGCTGCCTGCGGACGGACGGCAATGGGTGAGGTGACAACCTTGCCGCCGCCCTGCCACTGCAGCGACCCCATGGCGAACTGGCCGAACGGGGCGTTGGTGTTTTCAAAGCTGACCTTGAAGGTCCGCTTTTCACCGGGTGCGGAGAAATTCAGGACCGACGGGGTTACCGTGACCTTGATGCCGGGAACGTCGGCCTTGGCCCGGTACAGCCCCGCGGTGAGCGCCGTGACGGTTCGGGTGACTTCCACCTTGCCCGTGAGGGTGCCCACGGCAAAGGAGGCGACGTTCATGTCACGGGACTTGGTGGAGCCCAGCTTCGGAATGCCCAGATCGAGCCCGGTGCCCTGGATGAACTTCAGGTAGTCGTCCTCGGAGGCGTCGTAGACCAGCCCGGGAGCAAGGGATTTGGCCACATCAACCTGCCCGGCTCCGGTGGCAAAGAGGTCGGTGTTTTTGGAACCGTCGTCGTTGACCACGGCGGAGGTGGTGGTCATCATGGCCGACTTGATGGTGGCCGGGGACCACTGGGGGTTCTTGGACAGGAGCAAGGCACCGAAACCGGCAACGTGCGGGGATGCCATGGAGGTTCCGGACATCATGCCGAATTGGGCGCCGTCGTTGGCGATGGGGGAGACCCCTGCCAGGATGGCAACCCCGGGAGCGGCGACGTCGGGCTTGAGCAGGTCCGAATCCACTGCCTCCAGCGGCCCGCGGGAGGAGAAGCTGGCGATCTGCGGTTGCGGGGTGGGCGCCAGGCCCGTGGTGTCCTTGTTGACCAGGGACACCAGGACATCCGGGTTTGCGGCAATCTTGGCCTTGATGGCTGCGGTTGCCGGCGGGTTCACGTGCACGGTGGGCACGGCATGGACATCCACGTCCTCCGAGGAGGAGATGATGTTGACCAGGATCATGCCAATGCCGCCGGCCCGCTTGACCTCGGCGCTTTTGGCAACCCGGTCCACGACGCCGCGGTCACACACCACAATCTTTCCGGCGACCTTTGCCCCGTCCAGAGTGTTGGGTCCGCACAATTCGGGATTGGCGGCGCCTGCGGCAGCCGCGCCCGCGGCCAGGACCACATGGCTGGCCGGAACGTTGTTGGCCATGATGCTGGCGCCGCGGAACTTAGTGCCGTCCGCAAACTGCACCGTGCCGGCCAGTTCGGAGGAGAAGGAGGATGCGGCCACCGTGGTCAGCCAGGGGGCACCATGGTTGACTGTGCCTGCGGTGGGTCCGGAGTTGCCGGCGGACACGGCGACAAAAATGCCGGCCGAGGCTGCGGACAGGAACGCCAGGGACACAGGGTCGGTGGTGGTGGAGGTGCTGCCGGAGATGGAGTAGTTCAACACGTCCACGCCATCGAGGATTGCCTGGTTGATTGCGGCCACGGCCGAGGAGCTGTAGCAGCCGCCGGTGGCCGGGTCGTCGTCCTCCCAACAGATCTTGTAGACGGAGATCTTGGCTGCCGGTGCCATGCCCGCCGTGACGCCCATGTCACGTGCGCCAAGGTTGGCGTGCACGTTGGCGTTGCCGGCGGCGGTGCTGGCCGTGTGCGTGCCGTGGCTGGCCACATCGACGGGGGAAATCTGTTCCTGGGGTGCGCGGTGTTCCGGCGGGACGGAATTGAGGAAGTCGTCGGCAAAGTAGCGGGCGCCAATGACCTTGGAGTTGCAGGCTGAACCGTCGAAGGCGGCCCCGTTGCCCTGGCCCTTTTGGCACTCGCCGACGAACGTCTCGCCGTCGGCCTTCAGCATGGCGATCTGCCCATCACCGTTGCGGTACGGAACGCCAACCTTTGGCTCGCCCTTGAGCGGCTTGACGTCGTTGCCCGCAAAGAACGGGTTGGACGGGGTGTAGCCGGTGTCAATCACACCGACCACAATGCCCTTTCCGGCATTTGCGACCCCGCCAAAGGAGTTTTTCCAGGCGCCGTTGGCACCGGAGAGGTTCAGGAAGTCGGTGGTGGAGTAGTCCGGCGCGTTCTCGGTGTCGGGGGCCACCACCAGGACACTGGGATCCTTGGCCAGCTTCACGGCCTGCTCCGCGGACAAATCTGCGGAGAAGCCGTTGATGGCGGCCGTGAACTTGCGCTTGATTTTCACGCTTTCGGATTTCGCCACGGCCGCCTGCTTGGATTCCAGGTGTGCCTGGTACTTCTGGACCTCGGGGCGGTCGGCGTCGAGCTTGCGTCCGGCGGTCGGCTTGGTGGCGGCCAGTCCGGCGGTGCCACCCTCATAGGTGGCGGCGGGCTTCTCGGCCAGGACCACGATGTAGCGGCCTGCCTTGAAGTCCGTGGCGGCCGCCGCCTTGGCCGGGGCCGCTGCAACTGTGGCGGCACGGGACGAGCCTTGAAGCGTGGCGGCGGTGGCCGGTGCGGCGGCCAGGGATGACAGAAGGAGTGGAATGCCAACGGTGATCGCCGCCGCCTTGCGGTACCCCGGGCTGATGAAAAAGGTCTTTGCTGCAGGTTTCACGAGTGATGTTCGCCTTTCGTAAGGAACAGTCCCCGGGCATTGTGCCGGGAATGCACTACACGACCGGTGCCATGTGACAATTTTGTTGAAATAGTGACACCGACTTGTCATACCGTACAAGGAGTTTGACTTTTAAGAAACGAAAACCGTGAAATTACTGGCAAATTACTGGGCGGCGCCTTGGCGGCAGGAGTGTGCGGACGGCAACGGCCTGGGACGCCGCCTCTCGTGCGTCCCCGGCCGTGCCTACTGCCTGCGCGGTCTATTTGTTGATAAGCACCTTGCCGTGCTCGGTCACGATGAAGTGCCGGTACGGCCTGCCGTTGTCGTCGGTGCCCTTGTAGGCCGACGTCGAATGGCCGTCGGACTCGCTGGTGACCCCCGCGCTCCGGCCCAGGATCCCGTAGGAGTCCAGGGTCCAGTTCCAGTTCCGTGCGGTGCGGGCACTGCCTTCCTTCATCACGCTGTCGACCTGCTGGCCCATGTGCACGGTAGCCGTGAGGGAGAAGTTCTGGTCGTTGGTGTAGTTGGCCGAGGACGCGTCAACCGTGATCGGGTAGGACTCCTGCAGTGAGTTCGAGCGGATGGTCCTGTTCCCCACCTTCGACGTCGAGTTTGAGGTCATGCGGTCGCTCTGGCTGATGGACTGGATGAGGCCGTTGTCGCTGGCCGTGCCGGCGTTGCGCCAGACGCGGTTGCTCGCCACGGTGGTGAAGACCTTGCCGGCGGAGGTGTTGATGTATCCGGTGGTCGAGTCGTGCCGGGTGGCGTCTTGGGTGTACTTGACGGCGCCGTTCTTGGGCGGGTTCACCGTGGTGAAGGCAGTGGCCGCTGCGGCAACGTCGCTTGAAACAAGTGCGCCGGTGGTCCGGGCCTGGCCGTGGTCGGTGTACAGGAACAGGTTGGCCATGACGTTCCAGTTGTCGCCGATCGGGTTCATCGATACGGTGAACTGGTGGGTGCCGCCGTCGACCAGTCGGCCGGCAAATGGCGTCAGGTCCAGGTTCTCGGGGCGCAGGCTGAGGGTGTCGATCGCCAGGACCGGACGCCAGAGGGTGGGTACGATTCCGCCGGAGTAGACGTGGGGATAGGTGCCGACCGCGCCGGCCCGGGTCCCGTCAACGGAGACCAGCGCCTCGCGGAACGAACCGTGCCCGCACAGCCCGGCACCGGGGAAGTTGGCCGCGACGGCGTCGGGCACCGTGGTGAACCACTGTTCGTCGCAACCGTTGCCCTTCAGCGTGACTTGCAGCTCCGCCTGCGTGATGTTCCGCGGCAGTCCGGTCAGCGTTGCCGTGGCGCTCGGGGAGCCGGGGTTCAGATCGGACACGGGCACCGCGACAACCTTGTCGGGGGTGCGGGCCGCCGGAAATCCCTTGCCGGTCCGGTAGTACGTGACGGTCACGGTTTGCGAGTACACGCCCGTGTACACGTCGGAGGTGTAATTGCCGATGCCGCCGGAGAACGGCTGGGGCGTGGTCAGCAGTGACGCGAAGTCGGTGATGTCCTTGCTGAAATGGAAGGTGGTGGTTTGCGGGCCGCTGGGCTCCTGCGTGGTGCCGAACCACACGTTGACTCCGCCGATCTGCAGGGTGCCCGAACGGTCGAACTGGCGTCCGCTGACCTTTGAGGTGTAATCCAGCACCACCTTGGACCACGGGCCTGGGCAGGCTGCCGGCGGGGCCAGTGTGCCGGAGAAGTTCTGCGGGCTGCCGTTTGTGGCGTTGGACGGGAAGTCCTGGGCCAGGGTGGCCGTGCAGCTCTGTGTCCCGGGGCGGGTCACCTCGGGTGCGGCCGACACGGGATCGCTGACCCCGGTCTCGATAAAGCCCGGTGCGGTGGCTGGTGCGGTGGCTGGGGCTGGTGCGGCCTGCACCGCGGGCAGTGCCGTCAGGGAAAGTGCGGCGGCCACGGTGAGGGATGCGAGCCCGGCCGCCAATGGCCGGGCAATTGAGCGAAAGGATGCCATGGTGGTGCTCCGTCTCGAATGTTATCGGTAACTTGGGCAAGTCAGCTGCAAGTCTCCTCCTGATCAAAACGGGAAGTCAACGCTTGACAAGCTCTATGACACTCACCTGTGGCTCTATGACATGTTTGACATGACGGATGGCGTTTGCCTAGCCGTGACGGGGCCCGGTCAGCAGTTGTAGGGGCCCGCTCAGCAGCCGGGAGGGGCCACGTACTGGTACGTCAGCGACAGGTCGTAGCTGGCCATGGTTTGCGCAGCGGTTTTCTCCCAGCCGAAGGACTCGGCGAAGACCGAAGCGGCCCGGCCCATGTCGGTGCGGGTCTGCGGGAAGTCGTGCAGCGAGGCGATGGCTTCGGCCCAGTGGCGGGGGGAACGGCCCTCCACCAACAATCCGGTCCGTCCGTCGCTGACGGCGCGCGGCAGGCCGCCAACATTAGTGGCGATCACGGGACTTCCGCACGCCTGGGCCTCGAGGGCAACCAGCCCGAATGATTCGCTGGAGGACGGCACCGCCACGGCGTCGGCGCTGCGGTACCACTCCGCCAACTCCTCGGGACCCACAGGGGGCAGGACGACGGCGCAAGCCTCCAGTCCGGCGTCGGCCACCATCTGCGGGAGGTCGTACTTGTCGCCGCCGCTGGGGGCGCCCAGGAAGGTCAGGCGCAGCGGGATGTCGGGGCGTTCGGCGCGCAGGATGGCGGCGGCCCTGACCAGCACATGCGGGCCCTTGAGGCGTTGCATGCGGCCGGCAAACATGACGTGGAAGTCCCCGGCGGCAATGCCGCGCTGCTGCCTGGACCTGTCGCGGAAGGCCGGCTTGAACACCTTCAGGTCGACGCCGGGGGAGACCACGTCGATGCGTTGTTCGCAGCCGTCGTAGTGGCCCTCCAATTCGGCGGCCTCGGCCGTGGTGTTGGCGATCAGCCGGGTTGCCGCGGCCACAATGTGCTGCTCACCGTCCTCCCGGATTCCGGGCTCGGCACTTTGCCCCGGCTGCAGGTGCTTGTTCTTCACGCGGGCCATGGTGTGCATGGTGTGCACCAGCGGCAAATCCAGGGCCTGGGCCACCAGGATTCCCGCCATCCCGGACACCCAATAGTGCGAGTGGACCACGCCGGCCGGGACGGGGGAGCCGCCCGGGCCTGCCGGGGACGGGGCCGTGGTGAAGGAGGCAATGTGGGCGGCAACGGCGTCGGCCATCTCGGGGACGAGTTCCGGCAGGGACTCCTTGGAAATCCTGCCAAACGGCCCGGCCGTCACGTGGTGGACGTTCACGGCCGGCGCCAGGGCCACGGTGTCAGGCTGTTCGGCGCAGCTGCGGCGGGTGTAAATGTCCACGAGGACCCCGGCCGCGGCAAGCTCCAGGGCGAGTTGGCGGACGTAGACGTTCATGCCGCCGGCATCGCCCCCGCCCGGCTGGTCGAGCGGGGAGGTGTGCAGGGACAGCATGGCAACGCGTCGAACCTGGTGCAAGGCTGGCCCTTCCGAACGGCTGATGTGACAGTCCTTATCTTTCCACTGCACGGGCGGTGCGGGCCACCGCGGCAGTGAATTGCGGCCATCCACGGGGCCACATTCGCCCCGCTGGGCCCGGCGGCGTGCCCGGACCGGCGGCGGCAAGGCCTAAAATGAACGTGTGAACTCCACCGCTGCCTCCATTCCGGCCCGCATCACAGCCCCGGAACGGCAGGCCATCATTGACCTTTCCGCGATTTCCCACAACGTCCGCGCCCTGCGCTCCATCGCCTCACCGGCCAAACTCATGGCGGTGGCCAAGGCCGACGCCTACGGGCACGGCATGATCCCGGTGGCCCGCACCGCCCTTGCGGCGGGGGCGGACTGGCTCGGCACGGCCCACGTCAGCGAGGCATTGGAAATCCGGGCGGCCGGGATCGACGCCCCCCTGCTGGCCTGGCTGCACACCCCGTCAACGGACTTTTCCGCCGCCGTGGCACAGGGGATCGACCTGGGTTGCTCGGGTTGGGAACTCGAGCACATTGCCGCCGCGGCCCGTTTCAACGAGCGCCCGGCCCGAATCCACCTGAAGATAGACACCGGCCTGGCCAGGAACGGCTCCTCCATAGCGGACTGGGATGCTCTGGTCTCGGATGCCATTGCGTACCAGGACGAGGGGCTGCTGCGCGTGGTGGGCGTGTTCAGCCACTTTGCCGTGGCCGATGAACCGCACCGCCCCGAAACCGACGACCAGATCGAGCGCTTCCGCGAGGCCGTGGCCATTGCCGAGGACGCCGGCGCCGACCTTGAGGTGCGCCACATCGCCAACACCCCGGCCACCTTGTCCCGCCCCGACTCGCACTTCGACATGGTCCGCACGGGCCTGGGCATCTACGGCCTGTCCCCATTCGAGGACAGGACCTCGGCGCAGTTGGGCCTCATCCCGGCCATGACCCTGCAAACGCGGGTGGCGTTGTGCAAGGACGTCCCGGCCGACCAGGGCGTGTCCTACGGGCTCAACTACGTCACGAAGGCTCCAACCACCCTGGGCCTGATCCCGCTGGGATACGCCGACGGCATCCCGCGCGTGGCCACCGGCGGGCCCGTCCGCGTCAACGGCGTCACCTACCCCGTGGTGGGGCGGATCGCCATGGACCAGATGGTCATCGACCTCGGCCCGGGCGCCCGCGCCGGCTTCAGCGACGCCGAGGTCCCCGGCTCGGCCTTGGGCGCCACCGCCGTCCTCTTTGGCAACGGGCACGACGGCGGCCCCCGGGTTGAGCAGTGGGCCGAAGCCGCCGGGACCATCAACTACGAGGTGGTCACCCGGATCAGCCAGCGCGTGCCCCGCACATATGTGGGCGGCCCCGACGCAGCCGACGGGACCGGCGCCTGATGGCCTGGGAATTCACCACCGGCACGGCGGCCGAAACCCAACACATCGCCGAGAACCTGGCCACATTGCTCCGGGCAGGGGACCTGGTGGTCCTCAACGGCGAACTGGGCGCCGGGAAAACCACGTTCACGCAGGGCCTGGGCCGCAGCCTGGGCGTGCGCGAGGGCATCATCTCGCCCACGTTCGTGCTGGTGCGCATCCACCCGAACCTGCCCGAGGGCCCCAACCCCGGCGGCCCCCACCTGGTCCACGTGGACGCCTACCGGCTGGCCACTCCCGGCGAGATCGACGACATCGACCTGGAAAACACCATGGACTCGGCCGTCACGGTGGTCGAGTGGGGCGCGGACCGGGTGGAACACCTGGCCGCCAGCCGGCTGGAAATCGAGCTGGTTCGGGCCGTGGGCGGCGTTTCGCAGGCCGCCGGGACCCCCACAGCCCCCACAGCCGCCGTCGCTCCCGCCGCCAGCGCCGATGACGAGCTGGACCCCGATCTGGGCTTCGAGCTGGACTTTGACGAGGACTCCGAGGACGACCAGGAACCACGGCTCCTGCGCCTGCGGGCCATCGGCCCCCGCTGGGACGGCGTCGACTTCGGTGCGCTCGCCGACCGCGCCGGCCGGGCAGTGGAATAGGCTGGAACGGTGCAAATCCTCACCATTGACTCCTCCGCCGTGGCCAGCGCGGCACTGCTCCGCCTCGACCCGGCCA
>JBAUMA010000048.1:0-7490 GCA_049578485.1 Specibacter sp. | reverse complement strand
TCACGGAAGCGTCCCTGACGAAGGAAATGGAAGAGCGCGACATCGGCCGCCCTTCCACCTACGCCTCCACGCTGTCCACCATCATGGACCGCGGCTACGTGCGCAAACAGGGTTCGGCCCTGGTGCCCAGCTGGATCGCGTTCTCCGTGGTGCGCCTGCTGGAACTGCACTTCACCGACTACGTGGACTACGAGTTCACGGCCGGCATGGAAACCGGGCTCGACAGGATTGCCAACGGCCAGGAGCAGGGCTCCGACTGGCTCAAGCACTTTTACTTTGGCGAGGGCGACGACGTCGGACTCCAGACCATTGTGAACAACCTGGGCGACATTGACGCCCGCGAGATCAACTCGATGCCCATCACCGACACCCTGGTGCTGCGCGTGGGCAAGTTTGGCCCGTACCTGGAAAGCACCGTCCCCACGGTTGACCCCAAGACCGGGGAGATCATCGAGGCCGCCCGCGCCAACGTGCCCGAGGACCTGGCCCCCGATGAGCTCACGCCCGCCAAGGCACAGGAACTCATGGAGACCGCGGCACCGGAGGAACGCGTATTGGGCGTTGATCCCGTCAGCGGCAACACCGTGGTGTCCAAGAACGGCCGCTACGGCGCCTATGTCACCGAGGTGATCCCCGAGCTCACCGAAGAAGACATCGCCAAGCTGCCGATCGAGTACTACAAGAACGGCAAGCCGAAGCCGCCGAAGAAGCCCGTCAAGGTCAAGCCGCGCACGGGTTCCCTGTTCAAGACCATGACGGTGGACACCGTCACGCTCGATGAGGCCCTGGCCATCATGAGCCTGCCGCGCGTGCTGGGCGCCGACGCCGAGGGCAACGAGATCACCGTGCAGAACGGCCGCTTTGGCCCGTACCTGAAGAAGGGTTCGGACTCGCGCTCCATCGGCAGCGAAGAGGAGATCTTCACGATCACCCCCGAGCAGGCCCTGGAAATCTACTCCCAGCCCAAGCAGCGCGGTGCCCGCGCGGCCGTGCCGCCGTTGGCCGAATTTGGCGACGATCCCGTTTCCGGCAAGAAGATCGTGGTGAAGGAAGGCCGTTTCGGCCCGTACATCACCGACGGCGTCACCAACATCACGGTGCCCCGCGGCACCGAGGTAGAGGAGCTGACCCGCGAGACCGCGATCGAGCTGCTGGCCGACAAGCGCGAGCGCGGCCCGGTCAAGCGCACGGCCAAGGCCCCGGCCAAGAAAGCACCCGCCAAGAAAAAGGTCGCAGCCAAGAAGTAGAGTCTCTTGTTCATGGCACCGCAAAGGCACCGCAACGTTCATTTCGTTGCGGGGCCTTGCCCGTCCGAGCGGCGGCCGTGCTGTGCACTTTCAAGCCGCCCCGTGGCGGGCAAGGTAAAAGTTGCCCGCTGCGGGGGCGGCTTTGGTGTTCCCGGGGTCCCGACGCGCAATAATGGGCACATGAGATTAGGCGTGCTCGACATTGGATCCAATACCGTCCACCTGCTGCTGGTTGATGCCCGCCCGGGTGCCAATCCCGTCCCGTACGCCTCGCACAAGCGGGCCTTGAGCTTGGTGCAGTACCTTGACGGTGACGGCAACATCACCGACGAGGGCCAGGTTGAACTCATTGAATTCATCCTGGAGGCGTGGGAATTTGCCGCCAAGCACCGGGCCAAGGACCTGCTGGCGTTTTGCACCTCCGCGATCCGCGAATCCACCAATGGCGCGGCCGTGTTGGACCGGGTGCAGCACGAGACAACCGTCAGGCTGACCGAACTGACCGGCGACGAAGAGTCCGCCATGACGTTCTTTGCCGTCCGCCGCTGGCATGGCTGGGGTGCCGGCACCATCTTGAACCTCGATATTGGCGGCGGCTCCTTTGAAATCGCCCAGGGCGCCAACGAATTGCCCGACCTGGCCCATTCGGTGCCCCTGGGCGCCGGGCGGCTTACCCGCGACTGGCTGCTCGAGGACCCGCCCACGGCCAAAAGCGTCAAGGAGCTGCGCAAGCACATCAAGGCCACGCTGAAGGAGCCCGTTGCGGCCACGCAGGCGCTGGGCACCCCGCACATCGTCACGGGCTCGTCCAAGACCTTCCGGGCGCTGGCACGCATCACCGGGGCGGCGCCGTCGTCCATGGGTCCGTACGTGAAGCGCGAACTCCACCTGAGCGATCTGGGTCTCTGGTCCCAGCGGCTCTCCGCCATGTCCTCGGCCGACCGGCTGCACCTGCCCGGTGTCTCCGTGGCACGGGCCAGGCAGGTCCTGGCCGGCGCTCTGGTGGCCCAGACCGCGCTGGAGATGTTCAAGGTCCAGACCATGCGGATCAGTCCCTGGGCGCTGCGCGAGGGCCTGATCCTGCGCCGCCTGGACCAGCTGGTCTTTGATGGCCCGCTCGATCCGCCCGCCCACGTGGGCCAGTTGAAGAATTCGGCAAAGGTTTAGGAGCCCATGACACACCCACCATCTGATTCCAGCGATTTTTCAGGCACGACGCCGGCCCCCTCGCCCGGGCGGCAGATTCCGGTGGCGCTCTCGACGGCGTCGGTGTACCCGCTGAGCGTGCACGACGGTTTTGCCGTGGCGGCCGACCTTGGTTACGACGGCGTCGAGGTGCTCGTGACGCACAACGGCGACAGCCAGGACGCCCGCGCCCTGAACATGTTGGCGGAACGCTACGACCAGCCGATCCTCGCCATCCACGCGCCCACGCTGCTACTCACCCAGCAGGTGTGGGGGAGTGCCTGGAACAAGGTCCAGCGCTCAGCCCAGATGGCGGTGGACGTTGGTGCCGATGTGGTGGTGGTGCACCCGCCGTTCCGCTGGCAAAACGACTACGCCGAAACGTTTTCCCACGGCGTCCGGGACATCGCCGACGCTTTTGGGATCCGGATCGCCGTTGAAAACATGTACCCGTGGCGGGTGCGTGGGCGCGAGGCCATGGCGTACCTGCCGCACTGGGACCCCGTACCGCTGGACTATGCCGATGTCACCTGGGACTTCTCCCATGCGGCCACGGCCAGCGCGTCCAGCCTGGACGCCGTGCGGGCACTGGGTTCGCGGTTGCGGCACATCCACCTGACCGACGGCATCTCGCCGTCGACCAAGGACCAGCACATGATCCCGGGCCACGGGACGCAGGAATGCGTTGAGGTGCTCCAGCACATTGCC
Source organism: Specibacter sp. (assembly GCA_049578485.1). Classification (GTDB taxonomy): domain Bacteria; phylum Actinomycetota; class Actinomycetes; order Actinomycetales; family Micrococcaceae; genus Specibacter. The sequence continues at coordinate 4,350 of JBAUMA010000048.1, read as the reverse complement.
AACAACGGCTTTGACGGGGCGGTCGTGGCGGAAATTTCCACGCGCAAGGCCAAGGGGGCCGGGCAGCGTGAGGAATGGTTGGCCGAAACCCTAGAGTTCGCCCGCGTGCACCTGGGCCAGACCCTGCCGTAGCGGTGATCGAGCCGGCCCGGGGCTCGAGCCAGTCGAGACCCCGTGGCCGCCGCTCAGACGCCGTCTCACGTTTGGTGCCTGTTGAGGAATCGCTCTCTCACGTTTGGCGCTTTTTCGGGCAACGCCGTCTCACTCTTGGTGCCTGTTGAGATCCGGGGTTTGAGCGAAATGCTCTTAAAGCGAAATCGCCGGAGAACATGGGGCCAGTGGATGGGGGGAAACACTGGCGAGTTCTCCGGCGATTTGACTGGTCTTCAGGACAAGGCCAGTCCGATCATCACTCGCACCCTTATGAGGGTACTTAAAACAATAGGGTCCGTGTTTGAGAATAGGCCGGGCGCAAGCTGTGCGTTTGCCCTTAAACTTTTTCCTCGTGCGATGGGGGCTTTTAAAGTGAGAAACGCCGGAAACAATGCTAGGTCTTGGGGGACACCTAGCCGTTTCCGGCGCCCGGACCAACAGTTGTAAACAACCGCTGGTCCTTCATTACTCGCACCTTTATGAGGTAGTTACGACTCTAGGGGACTTGTCTGGGCAAAGACTCCCACGGTGCTGGGAAAAGTCTGGCAGTTGCTTCGCCTGTGTGGTGAAACGCCCGGGGGTGGCTCGTTGTTGCACCAGATGCGGAAGCCAAGAATGATGGGGGCATGACCAAAAAGATTGTATTTCTAGGCTGCGGCTCCATGGGCGAAGCCATCCTGACCGGCCTGCTGGCTGCCGGCACGTCCCCCCAATCAGTGACTGTGACCGTGCGCAGGCCGGAGCGGGCCGAGGAACTGGCACAGCGCCACGGGGTCACCGCACTGGCTTCGAATGAGGAAGCTGATGCCAATGTGCAGGCCGTTGCAGGAGCAACCGCGGTGATCCTTGGCGTTAAACCTGTGGGAACCGCCGCGTTGTGCCGGGAAATTGCCGATCACCTGGACAGCGGTGCAGTGGTCATCAGCGTTGCGGCAGCCGTGTCGCTCGCCCAGCTCGAAGGCGCCCTGCAGCAGGGCCAGCCCGTGGTGCGCTCCATGCCCAACACCCCGCTGAAGGTTGGCCGCGGGGTGGTGGCCCTGTCCGCCGGAACCGCCGTCGACGAGCAGCACCTGGCCGCTGCGCACGAGGTCTTTGACGGCTCCGGCGTGGTCCTTGACATCCCGGAAGACCAGCAGGATGCCGTCTCTGCCATCAGCGGTTCGGGCCCCGCCTACGCGTTTTACCTGGCCGAGGCCATGGCCGCCGCTGCAGAGGACTTCGGGCTCTCGCCGGAGGTTTCCCGCATCCTGGCCCGGGAAACCGTGGCCGGCGCAGGCTTGATGCTCGCCGAACCCGGAGCCGACCCGGCTACGCTGCGCCGCGGGGTCACCAGTCCCAACGGCACCACCGAGCAGGCCATTGCCACCTTCGAAAAGCAGGGCCTGCCCGGCATCGTGCTGGCGGGAGCGAAGGCCGCAGCAGCCCGCGCAGCGCAAATCACGGAAGAGCTCTCCGCCCAATAACGCCGTCTCACCTTTGGCTGACTATTTAGAAACGCCGTCTCACCTTTGCGCTACTTTTCCGCAACGCTGTCTCGTCAACTTGTGCAGCGTCCGATCCGTGAATGCTTTAGTGAGTCGGCGTTCTTGGAAATCCGGCCAAAAGTGAGACGGCGTTCCTCGAATTGGCGCCAAAGGTGAGACGGCGTCGGGAGGGTCAGGGGGTTCCGGCTTCGAGGGCCAGCAGCAGGGCCTTTGCGTCCGTCCCGCCCAGGTACGCACCCTGGCTCCCGTCGGAACGGATGACGCGGTGGCACGGCACCACCAGAGGCAGCGGATTGCGCGCACACGCGGTCCCCACCGCCCGCACGGCCCGCGGGCTGGACGTCAGGGCTGCCACGGTGGCATAGCTGGCCGTGTGGCCGTAGCCAATCTCGGGCAGATGATCCAACACCTCGCGCCGGAAGCCGCTGGCCAGCCGGAAGTCCAGGGGCAGGTCAAAGCCGTGGCGGCGCCCCGCGAAGTATTCATCCAATTCCCGCGCCGCGGCGTCCAGCCGGGCCGGCGCCTGCAACAGGCGCGGACTGACGGTCGAGGCCAGCGATTCCAGCACGGCGTCATGCCCCTCCCGGGCAAAGGCCACCCGCACCAGGCCGACGTCGGTCCCGGCGAGCAGCAGCGATCCCACGGGTGAGTCCATCACTCTGTATGCGACGTCGAGCAGCCCGTCGGCCGCGGCAGCCGTGCCAAGCCGATCCCGCAGGCGGGCCAGGGTCGTCGCCTCATCCACGGCCACGGCGGCTAATTCCGCTTCGAGTTCATAGCCAGTGGTCACGTCCCGCTCCTCGTCCGTTCTTGTGCCTGAACCTGCAGATGTGTCCGCAACGCCTTCATCCCGTCGGCGGCTGCCCGCCGCGCGGCGGCCTCCGAATTGCCCAGCAGTCCGGCGACCTCGGCGTATCGCAGGCCCGCCAGGTGGTGGTAGACCACGGCCTCACGCTGCTTGGGCGCCAGCATGGCAAGCGCCGCCCAGATGAGTGCCGCGTCCTCGCCGGTCTCGGCGGCCCGTTCCACGCTGGCATGCCCGACGACGGCATCTCCGCGGGCGCCCACGACGCCGCCGTCGGCCGTGGAAACATCGGCCATGGAAACGTCCGTGGGAAGCGGCAGCCGCCCGGCCGCCCGGTGGTGGTCCATGGCCTTGTTCCGGGCAATCGTCACCAGCCACGCCTCGTAGTTGAGCACCTTGGTGTCCGGGTAGACGCGCAACGCCGCCAAGAAAGTCTCCTGCCAAACGTCATCGGCGTCCTGGAGCCCCACCAACGCCCGGCAGACGCGCAAAACAGCGCCGCCATGCGCAGTCACCAAGGCCTCGAACGGGGGCAGCGACATGCTTAAAACAACGCTTCGGTGTGGGTCCGCGCGGGATTTTCCAGCTCCAACAGGAACTGCTTGCGGTCCAGCCCGCCGGCATAGCCCACCAGCGAGCCATCGGCGCCCACCACGCGGTGGCACGGGACGATGATGCTGATGGGGTTGCGTCCGTTGGCCGAGCCCACGGCCTGCGCCATGGACCGGTCACCGAGCATGGCCGCCAGGTCCCCGTACGTGCGCAGTTCGCCATAGGTAATCTCGCGCAAAGCGGCCCAGACCCGGTGCTGGAACGGGTTCCCAACCGGCGCCAACGGAACCGAAAACACCGTTCGGGAGCCGGCAAAGTACTCGCCCAGCTGGGCAACAGTCGCGGCAAGGACGTCGGAGGAGGAGGCGTCAACCCGCTCGCCCAGCGTCTCCCAGGCAGGCCGGCGCTTGTGCTCCGCCATGTACACAGCCGCCAGGCCGTCGTCGTTCGCCACGGCCGTCAAAAGGCCCAGGGGCGAGTCAAAAACAGTGTGCCTAACCATCTCATTTGCCTCCATGCCCTGTAGACGCGCGCCGGCCAAAAAACGTGAGGTCAGGGGCGCGCGGCGAAGCGTTCCAGCAGGTCAACGTAGCCGGAGACGATCAGCATGTCGCGGCCGGAGACCCTGGTGCCGGGCTGCGCGTACGTGAAGTCCTCGCCCGGCGACTTCACACCCACCACGGTCACACCGTACTTGGAGCGGACCTTGGACTCCTCCAGTGTGAAGCCCTGGGTCTCCTTTGGCGGGTACATTTTCACAATCGCAAAATCGTCGTCGAACTCGATGAAGTCAAGCATGCGCCCGCCCACCAAGTGCGCGGCGCGGACACCGGCGTCAGCCTCGGGATAGATGACGTGGTTGGCGCCGATCCGGGTCAGGATCTTGCCGTGCGACTGCGTGATGGCCTTGACCCACAGGTGGTCGATCCCCAGGTCCACCAGGTTCACCGTGATCAGTACGCTGGATTCGATGGACGTGCCCACCCCGACGACGGCGGAGCTGAAGTCCTGTGCCCCGAGCTGGCGCAGCGCGTCGATGTTGGTGGCGTCGGCCTCCACCACGTGCGTGAGGACACCGGCCCACTTTTGCACCAGGGCGGGATCCCGCTCGATGGCCAGGACCTCCCGGCCCTGCTTGACCAGCTGGTGGGCCGTGGCCGCGCCAAAGCGGCCCAATCCGATCACCAGGACGGGGGCATTGTGGGGCGGGCGGGCGTTGGAGCTCAATTTCTCAGCCAATGATCGGCCTTTCTTCCGGGTAGTGGAAAAGTTGTCGGCGCTGGCGCAGGGCCAGGGCGGCGGCGAGGGTGATGGAGCCAACGCGGCCAAAGAACATCATGGCGCACAGGACATAGA
>JBAUMA010000047.1:0-1872 GCA_049578485.1 Specibacter sp. | reverse complement strand
CAACCGCACGGGCAGCCGTCCCAGCAACGTCCCGCCACGCCGATGCCAACAGCCCGGCCACCGCTGCAACGCTGCTGTTCGTTCTTTCCCCGAATTCTCCAAGGCGATCGGTGCCGGATCCAGGGACCCTGACCGCCCTGTGGGCCGGCCCCTGTGGGTGCAGGACTTTGCCTACAGACGTGTGGGACAGCAAGTCGGCGACCAAATCAGCGCGGGGGTGTTCGCCGTCTTCCCGGCCGGGCAGGCACAAGGTGGCGCTTTGGAATTGTGTGGGGCGGGCGCCGGCCCGGCTGATGAAAGCCCTGCCGGGCAGGTCAACGCCAATGGCCGCCGCCACCCCGGAACCAATGACGTCCTGGGAGTCAAAGGTGGTCTGCACCCGCAGGCACACGGCACTGGTCACGTTGGCGCGAATATCCGCATTGATGGCCCCCTGAGGGCGCTGCGTGGCCATCACCAGGTGGATGCCCAACGACCGTCCCACCGCCGCGATCTGCATGAGTTCTGCCATGGCATCCGGGAATTGGTCAACCAGAACCCTGAACTCATCAACCACAACCACCAGGTGTGCCATTCCGGCGCGCTCAGTGAGGGCAGAGCCAGCGAAGCCCGCCCGATACTGATCGCAATCGGAGGCCCCGGCATGGCCCAAGGCACGTTCCCGGCGGTGGATCTCCGCACGCAGGGAGGCAAGCGTCCGTGCCATTGAATGCCCGCCCAAATCCGTCACCAGGGAGGTGGTGTGCGGGAATCTATGCAGCGGGCCAAGTCCGGCGCCGCCCTTGAAGTCGATCAGTACAAACTGCAGGTCTGCCGGGGAGTGCGCTGCCGCCAGGCTGCCCACGAGTGTCCTGAGGAACTCCGACTTTCCCGATCCGGTGGTCCCTCCCACCAATAGATGCGGTCCGTCGTGGGAAAAATCAAAGAGCTCCGCCCCCGTGTCCGAGCTGCCAATGGGCACCGGGGCCAAGGGGCCGTTCGCGGTCGAACTCCAGCGGCGAGCCACCGCGGCCGGCGTAGCGCCCTCCGGCAGTGGAACGGTGCTCGGGGCAAAATGTGGAAGGGCCCTCTGTCCGGAAATGTGCCGCGCCCTCGCGCGGCAATACCTGTCAAAGAGAAGGTCCTGCACGCCGTCGGGGACAAATTCCACCGTCCCCGTGACGCCGGAAATGCCGTCCCCACGAGGCCGCAGGACCACTGCTGCCGTGGAGTCCGCGGGGACCGCTTCCTGGCCGAAAGTGGAAAAATGCAGGCAGCGTACGCCGGGAAAAGCGGACCGTGCCCCGGCCGGTGGTGAATTGACTGTCACCAGAACACACGGTGTCGCCGTCGCGGGGGATTCTGCGGGGGCCCCATCGGGGGTGAAGACGCCACGCGACAGGGGCCCGGTCACCGGTGGGGAAGACGCGCCGATGGCGGCCACGGCGTCGGAATCCGTGGCAGCCAGCACGGTGCGGGGCAGGAACCTGGCGCACAGGGGCAGCCCCGGCACCTGGCCTTGCAGGACGACGGGCACACCGGCGGCATCCAATTGCATCAAGACGAAGTTAAGCAGGAGGCGTACACTCCCGGCGGTCCCGGAAATCGTGGTGCTGCCCACGTCGACTGGCAGCGCCACGGGAAGCCCACGGACCAGGGGAGCGGTGAAACCACCATCGTCGGCCGGGACCGGGGCCAGATGCGCCGCCTGGTCGGCCATGCCGAGCCGAACGGCAAATGTGGCTCCTGGCGGCCCCGCAGGAGGATGGACCCCGTCCGAGGCAGAGCCGCACGGGCTCGTGTCGATCGGGCCCGCCGGGCTGTGCGCGGCGGAGAGCAGCACATCGGCCCCCGGAAAGGTTGCCGCCCTCCTGGCCGCGTCACGGGCAACCC
>JBAUMA010000046.1:0-29508 GCA_049578485.1 Specibacter sp. | reverse complement strand
GCCGAAATCCCTCGCCGGCGCTTCCGTTGCGTGCGATTCGGGTCCGATCTCGACGATCTGGATTACTGGGGGCCGATACGGACTTTGGACGCCGTTCCGGACGCCATCGGGGAGGGCGGGGGCCACTGTGGTGATTCGATGCCGGCCGGCCTGGGGCGAATCACCACAACGGCCGCGCCTCCACTAATCCGAGAACCAACACGCGGGCTTCGGTGATCGAGCCCGTCGAAATTGCTCGGGGAGGCGTTCGGCCACCGACGATCCGGGCTCGACCGGCGAAAAGCTAAAGTGCCAAGGCCGGGCGCTGCAGGCCCTCGGTGACGGCCTCGGCCGGGTCCGAGCCGAGGTGGACGATCTTATTGTTGGCGTCCACGTGGACCACGGCGGGCACATAGTCGCGCGCCTCCGCAGTCGTCATTTGGGCGTAGGTGATCAAGATGACCAGGTCGCCCACATTCACCAGGTGGGCGGCGGCGCCGTTGATGCCAATCACGCCCGAGCCGCGCTCGCCGGCAATCGTGTACGTCTCAAGGCGTGCGCCGTTGGTGATGTCCACGATGGAAACGAGTTCCCCGGGCAGGATGTCGGCGGCGTCCAGCAGATCGGCGTCAACGGTGACCGAGCCAACGTAGTGCAGATCGGCGTGGGTCACGGTGGCGCGGTGGATCTTGGACTTAAACATGGTTCGGTTCATAACGAAACCAGTCTACCGCCGCACCGCAGCCGGCTGCCGCCCATGTTACCTCCGGCTGAGCGGGGTGAGCTTGCGGCCCATGATGGCTTGCGTCAGCGCATCCACCACCTCGGTGTTGGCCAGCGGGTTGCGCATCAGCGTGAAGTCGACGTCGCCCACGGCGGGCAGGTCAAAGCGCTTGGTGATGATCTTTAGGTCATCCGGTACCAACGACGTCGGCATGACGGCGATCCCGATCCCCGCTCGCAGCGCCGCCAAAACCCCGCTGATCTGCTTGGTCGTGCACGTGACGCGCCAGGTCCGCCCGGCCTCCTCCAGGGCGTCGAGCGCCAATTTTCGGCTCAGGCTCGGCGCCGGGTAGGCGATCACGGGGACCGGCGCCCCGGGTTCCAGGACGGTTTGCTCCAGTCCCACCCAGGCAAAGGTGTCGTGCTTGACCACCTCGCCCTCCTGCGCCCCGGACACCCACTTAACAAATACCAGGTCCAGCTGCCCGGCCTTCAGGCGCCGGTGCAGCTGGTCGCTCTGGCTCACCGTCAGTTCCAGGTTGATCTGGGGGTACAGCTGGCGGAACTCGCGCAGGATGCGGGGGAGCCCCGTGATGGCGAGGTCGTCCGCCGTCCCAAAACGCAGCCGGCCACGCATGGCGGCGCCGGAGAAGTAACGGGTGGCGGCGTCGTTCGCGGCCAGGATGGTCCGGGCAAAACCGGCCATGGCGTCTCCGTTGTCCGTGAGCCGGACATCGCGGGTGTCACGGGCTACAAGGGTCCGCCCGGCCGCCTGCTCCAGCTTGCGCACGTGCTGGCTGACGGTGGGCTGGCTGATGCCCAGCCGTTCGGCGGCCCGGGTAAAGTTCCGGGTTTCGGCCACGGCCAGGAAGCTTTTGAGCTGCACGGGGTCAAATGTGGGGGTGTCATGCACGCCGGTGGTCCGCCTCACTATTACAGGATGCAATGGTACTTATAGTCACCATACCCTTTCGACATGACCCCTGCCCGCCTACGGTTAAAGGACAAACATCCGCACCTTCCAGCCCAGGACTTCGCGTTGACACCCCCTCCAGCAATCACGAATGCTGCCCTGACCGCCCCCATCAACCTCGTTGCCACGCGCCCGCCGTGGAACCAGACGTTCTCCTCGCTCAAGATCCGCAATTACCGGATTTTTGCCTCCGCAAACCTGCTCGCCGTCATCGCCGTGTGGATGCAGCGCGTGGCGCAGGACTGGATGGTACTGGAACTCTCCGGCTCCGTCACCGCCGTCGGAATCACCGTGTTCATGCAGTTCATCCCGTCCCTGGTGCTCATGCCGTTGGGAGGCATCCTGGCCGACAGGTACTCCAAGCGGCTGATTCTGATGATCAGCCAAAGCGCCGCCGGCATCCTGGCCGGCGTCATGGCCGTGCTGGCGCTGACGGGCCATCTGCAGGTCTGGCACATATACGTCATCGCGTTCATCCTGGGCCTGGTGGTGGTGGCCGACCAGCCCGCACGCCAGGTGTTCGTCAACGAACTTGTCGGTCCCAAGCAGCTCCGCAATGCCATCAGCCTGAACTCCTCCATCTTCCAAATGGGCGGCATGGTGGGCCCGGCCGTCAGCGGCATCCTCATCACGGCCGTAGGCGGCGGCTGGGCGTTCGCCGTCAACACCCTGGCCTGCGCCGTCACGGTGACATCCCTGGCCTTCATCCGCCCCGGCGAACTGGTCAAAATGGCGCCGGCCAAACGCGGCAAGGGCCAGCTCATGGAAGGCGTCCGCTATGCACTGAGCAAGCCCACCATCTTCTGGCCCGCGGTCATGGCCGCGTTCTTCGCCGTGTTTGGCCTGAGCCTGGCCGTGCTGATGGCCGCCTATGCCAACAACGTGTTCGACGCCGGTGCCCGCGGCTACGGCCTGCTGAACACGCTCGTGGCGCTCGGGGCCCTGGCGGGCGCGCTGGCCTCAACCCGGTTCGCCACGCTGCGGCTTCGTTCGGTCATGACCGCCGCCGGGGCGTACGGCGTGGTGCTGATGATCGCCTCGCTGGCGCCCAGTATGGCCAGCTTTGGTGCCGTCATGGTGGTGGCCGGCTTTTGCTCCCTGCTGTTTTTGACCAGCGCCAACCAGCTGGTGCAAATGTCCACCAACGTGCAAATCCGTGGCCGGGTCATGAGCCTGTACATCATGGTGCTCATTGGCGGTCAGGCCCTGGGTGGGCCGTTGATGGGCTGGTTTGCCGAACATTTGGGCGTGCAGTGGGCCATGCTCATTGCCGGCGCCGTGCCGGCCCTGGCGGCGGCAACCATTGCCCTCGTCCTGGCCAGGCGCGGACAACTGACGCTGAAGGTCAACCTGCGCAGTGCCCGGCGTCCGCTGTTCATTGTGCCGAGGATTGCGGAGCAGGCTTAACGGCGGCGCCCGGGGCTTTTTGCCGGCCACGGGCCGGGTCCTTTTAAGGCAAACGGCGGTAAAATTGATGGACGTAAGTTATTTACGGTTTCCTTTGCCGGCTTAGACGGTCGACCCTGACCCCGCCGGTGACACCATGCAAAACTCAATCCCCGCTACAGCTGTACCCGGACGCAGGCCCGGCAGGCAGACACCCACCAACCCGGTCATTGAAAGCTACGCCTCCCTGCTGAAAACGGCACGGGCGGCGGGACTGATGCGCCGGCGTCGGACGTTTTATGTGGTGACCTTTTGCATCCTGCTGCTGGTCCTGGGATCGGCGGGCACTGGCTTCGTGCTGCTGGGGCGGACCTGGTTCCAGCTGCTGATCGCGGCCGTGCTGGGCATCTTGTTCACCCAGTTCGCGTTCCTGGCCCACGAGGCCGCCCACCACCAAATTTTCGCCTCGGGACGGGCCAACGACTGGTCGGCACGCATCCTCGGGCCGCTGCTGGTGGGCATGAGCTACGCCATGTGGGTCAAGAAGCATACGGCGCACCACCAAAATCCCAACGTCAAGGACAAAGACCCGGACATCCACACCGGGATTGTTGCCTTCCATGAGGAGGGGGCGGCCCAAAAACGCGGGTTTGCGGCCGTCATCACCCGCCACCAGGGCACCTTGCTGTTCCCGCTGATCCTGTTTCTGGGCTTCAGTTTGGTGCTGGATTCGGCCAAGACGTTGTTTGGCAGGCGCGGCGTGCGGTTCCGCTACGTGGAAATCGGCTTGCTGGTCCTTCGCTTTGGCGGCTACCTGGCCGTGCTGTTCCTGCTGCTGCCATGGGGCATGGCGCTGGCCTTCGTGGGGGTTCAGATGGGCGTGTTTGGTTTTTACATGGGGGCGTCGTTTGCACCCAACCATAAGGGCATGCCCATCCTTGAGGCCGGCAGCCGCGTCGACTTCCTCACCCGGCAAGTGGTGACCAGCCGGAACATCCGCGGGGGCTACTTCATGGACATGCTCATGGGCGGGCTGAACCGGCAGGTGGAGCACCATTTGTTCCCGGACATGGCCCGGCCGGAACTGCACCGGGCCAATGCCATGGTTCGCGAAGCGTGTGAACGCAACGGCATTGAGTTCACCGAGACCGGGCTGATTCAGTCTTATGCCATCGTGGTGGCCTATTTGAACAGGGTGGGTCTGTCCGCCGTCGACCCCTTTGAATGCCCGCTGACCCGGCAGTACCGTTAGTTGCCGCCCTCGGCCAGAGGCAGGTGCGGGTAGTCCTCCCGGCGGCCCTGGAACTCCAGGATTGCCGGGTTGATGATCACGCCGTCGGCTATTTCAATGGCGCGCTGGATGGTGTCGCTGTCTTGCCACGCGGCCGGACCGGCCAGCACGGGCTCGATGAACGGCAGCAGGGCCTCGCTGATCTCCCAGGTGGAGGAGTTCCACAGGTAGCTGGGGCTGTGGTCCACCGCGTAGTAGTTGATGTTCTCGCCCACCGTGAACATGGGGTCGGCGAAGCTGGTGCTCCGTGCCCAGCTAAAGCCCATGCCCTCATCGCAGGAGACATCCACGATCAAACTGCCGGGCCGGAACGCCTCCAGATCCGCTTCCGTCAGGTACGTCATCGGCGCGTTGGGATCCTGCAGGGTGCAGTTCACCACGATGTCGGCCTCGGCCAGGAACCAGCTCAGTGGGACGTCGCCGTCCTCGGACATGACGAAGCCGGCATGCGGCGGCTCAGCGGCGAAGTCGAACTGCACCATCTCGGCGGCATGGATGGGGGCGGCGACGGCGGCCACGTTGCGGCTTGTGAGCACCTGGACGTCCTGGATGCCCAGGGCTTGCAATGCAGTCACCGCGCCGCGGGCGGTGGCACCGAAACCAATCACCACGGCCTTCAAGCGGCGCCCGTAACTTCCCGTGGACCCCGTCAGGGCCAGCGAGTGGAGCACGGAGCAGTAGCCGGCGAGCTCATTGTTCTTGTGGAAGACGTGCAAGCCAAAACCGCCGTCGCTGGTCCAGTGGTTCATGACCTCAAAGGCGATCAAGGTCAGCTTCTTGTCGATCGCCAGCTGGGTGATGGCCCTGTCCTGGACGCAGTGCGGCCAGCCCCAGAGAACCTGGCCATCGCGCAGATCCGCCAGGTCCGAGGCCTGCGGTTTGGGCAACAGCACCACATCCGCCTGCGCAATGACCTGCTCGCGCGGCGCCACCAGGCCCACCAGCTCCGCAAGTGCGGCGTCGGAGACGCCAAACCGCAATCCGTAGCCGGACTCGACCACCATGCGGTCACGGATTTCCTGCTCAATCCGGGAAAAATGTTCCGGGTGGATGGGCGCCCGGCGTTCGTCGGGTTTGCGTGATGCGCCTAAAACACCAAGGCGCAGCCCTGTTTGCAATGCCGAATTCTCGCCCATGCCAGCTCCTAGAGTGGGTCCAAATGTCCCCTTATCCCTGACCCTACACGCAATGGGGCGGGGGAGAACCGTGCAAATGGAAGGTCCTGCGGCGTGCTACGGGCGCGCAAAGGGCGGGTGCCCGGGGCGTGAGCCCGGTGCCGGGTCGATATGGGCACCCGGGTCTGGAAACAGCAAAAGGCCCCTCCCGAAGGAGGAGCCTTTTGCGAATCTCTTGCGAGTTTTCAAGCGAGCGGGCGACGGGAATCGAACCCGCGTATCGAGCTTGGGAAGCTAGCGCTCTACCATTGAGCTACGCCCGCCTGAGACACCACAAACGCCGCGGCGCAAACCGCCGGCATGATGCTTCGATGAAAAGTCTAGCCGATGAAAAGGCCCCGCCCGGACACCGGTGCGCCGGGCGTTTCGGCTAACCGATCAGGGACGCCTTCACAGTGGCGAATTCGGCATCGGTCAGTGCGCCCGAGGTGTGCAGGGCGGCCAGGCGCTCAAGCTTGGATAGCAAATCCTCGACCGGGGCGGCGGCCGGCACAGCGGCGGGAACGGGGAGGATCGGTGCCTGGGCCTGCTGCTGGGCCAGGAACTGCTGTTCCGCCGCCTGCTGCGCGGCGGCCTGCTGGCCCGCGGCCTTGTTGTTTACAGCGTTGCTGGCCGCGGTGGCGGTTCCAGCGATGACGGCCGTACGGGCCGCCGTTCCCAACAGTGAAGGTCGGTTGCGCCTGCCAAAAGCCATGGTGTTCTCCTAGGAGTCTGGTCTGCGCTTCGCGCAGTTGTGCGGGACCGGTCGGCCCGAACTGCCTTCATCCTACGGTGGCACCGCCTTGCCGGGCGGTCACAGCGGACGGCGAGTTACGTCGTCGTGCCCGGACGGACGCCGGCAGGACGCCGGGCGGACCCTAGAAGGACGGTTCCGGATCGAGGCCGCGGGCCTTCTTGCCCTGGAACACGCGCACCAACGGTTCAACGAACCTGGCCGCAATGGGGCCGCACACGGCCATGATGAGCACATAGGTGGTGGCCAAGGCGGCAAGCTCGCCCGGCACGGCACCGGAGGCCACGGCCAGTCCGGCGATGACAATGGAAAATTCGCCGCGCGCAATCAAGGCCGCACCGGCACGGGCGCGGCCCAGGAGGGCGATGCCCTGCCGCCTGGCCGCCCACCAGCCCGTGGCCACCTTGGTTCCGGCCGACACGACTGCCAGCAGCAGGGCAAAACCCAGCACGGGCGGGATGGAGCGGGGATCGGTGTTCAGGCCGAACAGCACAAAGAACATCGCGGCAAAGAGGTCGCGCAACGGCTCAAGCACGCGGGTGGCGTTCTCCGCCGTGCCGCCGGAAATCGCAATGCCCAACAGGAAGGCGCCCACGGCGGCGGAAACCTGCAACGCCGAGGCAACGCCTGCCACCAGCAGCGCAGCCCCCAACAACTTGAGCAGGAACGATTCCCGATCGGGGCTGTCCAGGGCCTTGGAAACGACGTGCCCGTAACGCAGCGCGCCCACCAGGACCGCCGTGATGACCACGAGTGAAATTCCGACGGCGGTCAGCCCGCCCAGGAACGATACCCCCGCCAGGACGGCCGTGAGGATGGGCAGGTACGCGGCCATGGCCAGGTCCTCAAAGACCAAAATAGCCAGCACCACGGGTGTTTCACGGTTTCCCAAACGCCCCAAATCGCCCAGGACCTTGGCGATGATGCCCGAGGACGAGCTGTAGGTGACGCCGGCCATGACCAGCGCCCCCACCGGACCCCAGCCAAGGATCAACGCCACGGCAATGCCCGGGAGCATGTTCAGGACCAGGTCCAGGAGCCCCGCCATCCAGGACTGGCGCAGACCGGTGACAAGTTCGCGGGCCGTATATTCCAGGCCGAGCATAAGCAGCAGCAAGATCACGCCGATTTCGCTGGCTATGTGAGCGAATCCGTCGATGCCCCCGAGGTTGACCAGTCCGCCGTCGCCAAAGGCGAGCCCGCCCAGCAAGTACAAGGGAACGGGCGACATGCCAATGCGTCCGGCGAGACGTCCCAGAAAGCCCAGCCCAAAAAAGACGATGCCAAGTTGGATGAGGGAGAGGGTCGTCGGATCCACGGCGTCCCTACAATCGAGACTGCAAAATCGAGGCGGCCTCCGCCAGGCCCTCGTCCGTGCCGACTATGACCACCATGTCACCAGGCTGGAGGACCTCATCCGGGCGTGGTGAACCAAGGACTTGATCGTTGCGCAGCAGGGCCACGATGGACGTGCCGGTCCTGGTGCGCATTTGGGTGTCCCCGAGCGGGCGCCCGGCAAATTTCGAGCCGTCCCGAATCAGGATCTGGTGCGTCGTGACGCCGGGGACGTTCTTTTGTTCGGCGCTCAACTGGGCAATGAGCTGGGAGGCGCCCAGCAATGACCCCAGCGTTGCGGCCTCGTCGGCACTGAGCGGAATCGAGGCCGCGCAGGCGTCGGGATCGTCCTTGCGGGAGAGGATCAGCTCGGTTTGTCCGTCGCGATGGGTGACAACGCCCACCCGGCGGCCGGTGGCGAGCCGCAGTTCGCGGCGGACCCCAATGCCCGGAAGAGGAGTCTCTTCAATGTTCATGGTTCAACCTTAGTCGTCTGACGTAGCCCAATACCGATTTATATCAACGCATTAGCGGCCGGGAATAGTCCCGCACGTGTGACGCAGCTGTGGCGGCCACACTGCGGGCCGGCCCAAATGCGCTACTTTTAGAGGGTGCTGATCTCTGACCGCGACATACGTGCCGAAATTGACGCCAAGCGCATTGTCTTGGACCCCTACGACCCAGCCATGGTGCAACCGTCAAGTGTTGACGTGCGCATCGACAGGTTCTTCCGGCTTTTTGACAACCACAAGTACGCCCACATCGACCCCGCCCAGGACCAGCCCGACCTGACCCGCCTGGTCGAGGTCGAGGACGACGAACCGTTCATCCTGCACCCCGGCGAATTCGTACTCGGCTCCACGTATGAAACGGTGACGCTGCCGGACAACATCGCCGCGCGCCTGGAGGGCAAGTCCTCCCTGGGACGCCTGGGACTGCTCACGCACTCGACAGCCGGATTCATCGATCCGGGCTTCTCCGGCCACATCACACTCGAGCTCTCCAATGTGGCCACGCTGCCCATCAAGCTCTGGCCCGGCATGAAAATTGGCCAACTCTGCTTTTTCCAGCTGTCCTCGCCCGCCGAGCACCCCTATGGAACCGGCGAATATGGCAACCGCTACCAAGGCCAGCGCGGCCCCACGGCGTCGCGCTCGTTCCAGAATTTCCACATCACCAAGATCTAGCGCAGGGCCCACGACGGCGGCCGGGTCTGGACAAGCTCGACCGCCGGCCGGGTCTCGACAGGCTCGACCGCAGCTACGAAGCCGAGGCGCCGTGGGGCGGGGCCTTGACCGGCAGCAGGAGCAACAAGCCGGCCAGCAGCACCACGAGGATGCCGATGATGCCCCACCTTTGCGCGCCAAAGATCACGATGCACCAGCCAAAGAGCTGGGGGGCCAGGAACGACACGGCGCGGCCCGTGGTGGCGTAGAGCCCAAACAGTTCGCCCTCCTTGCCTTCGGGGGCCAGCCGGCCCAGGAACGTGCGGGCCGAGGACTGGGCCGGGCCAACGAACAGGGTCAGGATCAGCCCGAAGACCCAGAACGCGGTTTTGCCGTCCAGGAACAGCAAGGCGCCGCCGGAGAGCAGCAGCCCGCACAACGAGGTGACGATGACGGCCTTGGGGCCGAACTTGTCATCGAAGAACCCTGCCGACAGCGCGCCGACGGCGGCCACCACGTTGCCGGCGATGGCGAAAATGAGCACATCCCCGGTCTTGAAGCCGAAGGAGCCCACCGCCAGAACCGCGCCAAAGGTGAAGATGGCGGCCAGCCCGTCGCGGAAGATGGCGCTGGAAATCAGGAAGTACAGTGTGTGCCGTTCCGTCCTCCACAGGATCCTGATGGTCCAAAACAGCTCTTTGTAGGACTGGAAGAATCCCACCTTGGGCATGTCCGGATCCGGCTTGGACTCCGGGATGGCGAACAGCACCGGGATGGAGAAAATGATGATCCACAGGGCCGAGAACACGGCGACCGCCCGGTAGGTCATGCCGTCGGCGCTGGTGATCCCGAAGATGCCGACGTCGGGCTTGATCAGCGCAAAGTAGACCAGCAGCAGGGCCACGATCCCGCCCAGGTAGCCGGCGGCCCAGCCAAATCCGCTGATCTTTCCGATGGTGTGCTTCGTGGAGATTTGCAGCATCATCGCGTTGTAATTCACGCCGGCAAGTTCAAAGAACACGTGGCCGGCGGCGATCAGCATGCAGCCCAGGAGCAGGTACGACTCATGCGGCTGCACAAAGAAGCAGGCGCCCGTCAGCACCGCAACGATCAAGGTGTTGATGCCCAGCCACAGCTTCCGCCGGCCGCTGTGGTCGGTGCGCTGCCCGGCCACGGGGGCAAGCAGGGCGATCGCGAAGCCGGAGATGGACAGGGCCAGGGCCAGCACGGCCGTGGCATGGTCGGCGCCGCCGAAGTCCTTGCCGGTCAGGTACAGGGCGGTGAAGATGAACGTGGTCATGACCGAGTTGAAAGCTGCGCCGCCCCAATCCCACAGGGACCAGGCCGTGATCTGCCACAGGGTGCCTGGCGATTTGGCCTTGGCTGCAGGCGTTAGAGCGGCAGCCGGTGGATACTCAGTCATAAGCCACATGCTATCCGTCGCCGGCGCCCACAAGG
The DNA here is from genome assembly GCA_049578485.1 of Specibacter sp. Taxonomy (GTDB): domain Bacteria; phylum Actinomycetota; class Actinomycetes; order Actinomycetales; family Micrococcaceae; genus Specibacter. The sequence goes on along the minus strand of JBAUMA010000046.1, from coordinate 19,289 downwards.
TGAACATGAAGACTTGGGCCGGCGGTGTGTTTGCCGTCACAACCATGACCTTGCGTGCCGTGCCGCAGGCCTGATCGCGGGCCGCCCTTGGTAGGCTGGAGGGGTCGGAAACTGACTCATTTCTCTACTCCTTCAGACGCCCCAGCCCTAACCGTGCGGAGCCCACTGTGCTGATTGTCCTTTGCGTACATTTCATCGTGGCTATTTTCGCGCCCGTTTTGTTTTCCCGCTGGGGCCGTGCGGCGTTTTACGTGCTGGCCGCCGTCCCCGCCGCAAGCTTTGTTTGGCTGCTGGCCCAATATGGTGCCGTATATTCCCCCACGGCCATAAGTCCGGCCGTCGACATCCCCTGGATTCCGGTTCTGGACGTGAACCTGTCCTTCCGCATGGACCAGCTGTCCTGGCTCATGTCCCTGCTGGTCCTGGGCGTGGGCGCCCTGGTTTTGGCCTACTGCGCCCGCTATTTCAAGTCGGACGACGCCGGTTTGGGTGGCTTTGGTGCCCAGCTGCTGGCTTTCGCGGGGGTCATGTTTGGGCTCGTGACGGCGGACAACCTGATCCTGCTGTTCGTGTTCTGGGAACTGACCACCATCTTGTCCTATCTGCTGATCGGCTACGCCCGCACCCGCGTTGCGGCCCGCCGTGCGGCGCTGCAGGCCCTGATCGTCACCACCTTCGGCGGGCTGGCCATGCTGGTCGGGCTCATCATGGTGGGGGAAAGCGCCGGGACGTACAGCATCTCCGGGGTGCTCGCCAAAGCGCCCGAGCTGATGGCCGCCGTCGGAACCCCGCGCACCATTTTGGACATTGGCGTGGCGTTGATCCTGGTGGGTGCCGTGACCAAGTCGGCCCTGCTGCCCTTCCACTTCTGGCTGCCCGGAGCCATGGCGGCGCCCACACCGGTGAGCGCCTACCTGCACGCCGCCGCCATGGTGAAGGCCGGCATCTACCTGGTGGCCAGGCTGGCGCCGGGCTTCTCCGGCACCGAGTACTGGCAGCTGATCATCACCGTGCTGGGTTTGTCCACCATGCTGCTGGGCGGCTGGCGTGCCCTGCGACAACACGACCTCAAACTCATCCTGGCCTACGGCACGGTCAGCCAGCTCGGCTTCCTGATCGTTGTGGTCGGGCTGGGCAGCAAGGAAGCGGCCATGGCCGGCATGGCCCTGGTGCTGGCCCATGGCCTGTTCAAGGCGGCCCTGTTCCTGGTGGTGGGCATCATCGACCACCAAAGCGGCACCCGTGACATCCGGGAACTTTCGGGCGTCTTCAAGTCCGCGCCCATGCTGGGCGTGGTGGCGTTGATCGGCGCCGCCTCCATGGCCGGGCTGCCCCCACTGGCCGGTTTCGTGGCCAAGGAGTCGGTCTTTGCGGCCTTTGAGGCCAATGCCCGCTACGGGCCCGCCGGGCACCTGATCGGCATCGTGGTGCTGGCCGTCATGGTGCTTGGCTCCATCCTGACGTTTGCCTACAGTGCCCGCTTCATGTGGGGCGGCTTCGCCGTGAAGTCCAAGGGCATGGCGACGGCGTTCAAGCCCGTCGGCTGGCTGTTCGTTGGCGCACCCGCCCTGCTGAGCGCGTTGACGCTGGCGTACGGGCTCTACCCGCAACTCGTGGAGACCTGGGTTGCGCCCTACAGTGCCCAGTTCCCCGCCTATGACCCCCACGGCGTGCACTTGCAGCTCTGGCACGGCTTCACCCTGCCACTGGCACTGAGCGCAGTGGTGGTGGCCGGAGGCGTGGCGTTGTTCCTGATGCGCGGCCGCTTTGAGGCGTTCCAAGGCAAGATGCCCGCCGTCATAGACTTTGAGCGCTGGTACCGGCAGTCGATCGTCGGCCTGGACCTGGTGTCCATCTGGGTCACGGGCCGTACCCAGCGTGGTTCGCTGTTCTTTTACCTGGCCGTCATCCTGACCACGGCGATCGCCTCCGTGGGGGCCGTGCTGATCATCACCGAGCAGCACTGGAGCGAGCAGGTCTACTTCTTTGATCCGGGTTCGCCGTTCCAGATCGTCGCCGGGGTCGTCATTGTGGTGGGGGCCTTCGCCGCCGCCCGCGCCAACAAGCGCTTCATGGCCGTGCTGATGGTCTCCGTCACCGGCTACGGCGTGGCCCTGGTCTTTGCGCTCCAGGGTGCGCCCGACCTGGCCCTGACCCAGATGCTGGTGGAAACCATCATCCTGGTCGCCTTCGTCCTGGCCCTGCGGTCACTGCCGCCGGGGCTGCAGGAGCGCACCGCGGGCGACCACAAGGTCATGCGCATCATCCTGGGTGCCGCATTCGGCGCCATCATGGTGGTGGTGGGGATCGTGGCCATGGGCTCGCGCATTGCCACCCCCGTGAGCCTGAGCCTGCCCCAAATGGCCTACGACGGCGGTGGCGGCCTCAACGTTGTCAACGTGACCCTGGTGGACATCCGGGCCTGGGACACGTTTGGCGAGATTTCCGTTCTGGCCATTGCCGCCACCGGCGTCGCAAGCCTGATCTTTGTCCGGGGCCGTGGGCAGCGCCTGGCCCGTGCCGAAACGGTGGCGACCGGCAGCATCGGCCGCATGGCCGAGCCGGGCCAGTCCCGCAGCCCCGTGGCCGAACTGGCCGAACGGTTTGCCGCGGTCCCCGGAAACCCCTGGCTCGTGGCGGGACGCACTCTGGCTCCGGAGCGGCGCTCCATCATCATTGAGGTGGTCACACGGCTCGTGTTCCACAGCATCATCGTGCTGTCCATCTACCTGCTGCTCGCGGGGCACAACGGCACCGGCGGCGGTTTTGCCGGAGGGCTGGTGGCCGGACTGGCGCTGACCATCAGGTACCTGGCCGGTGGCCGGTTCGAGCTGGCGGAGGCAACCCGGATCTCCGCCGGAACGCTCCTGGGCCTGGGCCTGGCCGCGGCGGCGCTGACGGGGGTGGCCCCCTTGTTCTTTGGCGGGGAGATCTTCCAAAGCGCCATCCTGTCCTTTGACCTGCCCGTGTTTGGGCACGTCAAGTTCGTTACCTCCACCCTGTTCGACATTGGCGTGTACCTGGTGGTGGTGGGCCTGGTGGTGGATGTGCTGCGCAGCCTGGGTTCGGAAATCGACCAGCATGAAGAAGACGGTATTGGCGGGCTCACGATGATTGAAGACGACGAACCCCTGGAGGTGGGACGATGAGCGTCAACCTCACACTGCTGCTCGTGATGGGCGTGCTGTATGCGATTGGCATCTACCTGCTGCTGGAACGCAGCCTGACCCGCGTCCTGCTGGGGCTGATGCTGCTGGCCAACGCCACCAACCTCCTGCTGCTGGCCACGGGGGGCTACGCCGGCCTGGCGCCGATCTTCAATAAAGATATTCCCGCAACGGAATTCAATGATCCGCTGCCGCAGGCGTTCATCCTGACCTCGATCGTGATCTCCTTCGCCGTCACGGCGTTCATGCTCAGCCTGATCTACCGGTCCTGGCTGCTGAGCCGTGCCGACGACATCCAGGATGACCGTGAGGACCTCAGGGTCGCCATGCAGGACCTTTTCGACGCCGAAGAGGACTCGGAGATTGCCGTTGAGGTCTCCGACTTCCACGAAAACAACCACCCCCTGGCCAGCCGCGAAATGATCAAGGCAATCACCTTGAAGAAGATCGTTGCGCACCAACCCGAGCGGAAGGACAAAGCATGAACATCGGCTCCCTGGCCCCGCTCGCCGTCGCCATCCCGTTCTTCGGCGCCGCCCTGGCGTTCGTGCTCATCCGGCACCCGCGCGCACAGCGCCGGGTCAGCCTGGGCACGCTGACCGTCACCCTGGCCCTGGAGGTGTGGGTGCTGGCCGTGGTCTGGAACTCCGGGCCCATCGCCGTGCACCTGGGCGGCTGGGCTCCGCCGTTCGGCATTGTGATGGTGGCCGACCAGTTCTCCTCCCTGCTGCTGGTGGTCTCCTCCGCCGTCAGCCTTGCCGTGCTGGCCTACGCGTCCGGCCAGGGTGCGGCCGACGGCGAGGAGAGCGGTCCCGTGTCCGTCTTCCACCCCACCTACTTGATCCTGGTGGCCGGGGTGTCCAACGCCTTCCTGGCCGGAGACCTGTTCAACCTGTATGTGGGTTTTGAGATCCTGCTGACCGCCAGCTACGTGCTGATGACACTGGGCGGAACCGGTTCGCGCATCCGGGCCGGCATCACGTATGTGGTGGTCAGCGTGGTCTCCTCCCTGCTGTTCCTGATAGCGATCGCCATGGTCTATGGGGCCACCGGGACCGTCACCCTGGCCGATTTGGCCCTCAAGCTGGGCCAGCTGGACCCGGGCACGCAGCACCTGTTGCACGTGCTGCTGCTGGTGGCCTTTGGCATCAAGGCGGCCGTGTTCCCGCTGTCCTTCTGGCTTCCCGACTCCTACCCCACGGCTCCTGCGCCCGTGACGGCGGTGTTTGCGGGGTTGCTCACCAAAGTGGGCGTCTACGCGATCATCCGGACCGAGACATTGCTGTTCCCCACCGACCATTTCAACGCGGTGTTGTTGTGGGCTGCTTTGCTGACCATGATTGTCGGCATCCTGGGCGCCGTGGCACAGACAGACATCAAGAGAATGCTCTCCTTTACCCTGGTGAGCCATATCGGGTACATGATCTTCGGCGTCGGGCTTTCCTCGGTGATTGGCCTGACCGCCACCATCTTCTACGTCATCCACCACATCACCATCCAAACCAGCCTGTTCATGGTGACGGGCCTGATTGAACGCCGCGGCGGGACCTCGGCCATCATGCGCCTGGGCGGGCTGGCCAAGCTTTCACCCATCCTGGCCGTGCTCTACTTCATTCCCGCCATGAACCTGGCCGGCATCCCGCCGTTCTCCGGATTCCTGGGCAAGCTGGGACTGCTGCAGGCGGGCGTGGCGAACGGCACGCCGCTGGCCTACGTGCTGGTGGTGGGCGGGGTGCTGGCCAGCTTGCTGACGCTTCTGGTCATGGCCCGCGTGTGGAACAGGGTGTTTTGGCGCAGCGCGGCCGACGCCGAGGACCCGGACCCCGTGCTGCTGGCCACCGCGCCGGATGCCTCGGGCGGGCGGAGCATGCGTGCCCTGCGCACCAGCAAGCATGTGGACGCCACGGAGGGCAGGTTCGCCGGCAAGAGCGAGATCCCCATCCTGCCACCCATGATGGTGTACTCCACGATGGGGCTGGTGGCGCTCGGCGTGGCCATGAGCATCTTCGCGGGCCCCTTGTTTGAGCTGAGCCAGCACGCGGCCGAGGGCATGATTGCCCGCACGCCGTACATCGAAGCCGTCCTGGGCAACGGGGCAGGTGCCCCGTGAGCGCACAAATGAGAACGTCGCAGCGATCCGGGCGCTGGCAGAAGCTGCCGTTGATTGTGTGGCTGGTGATTGTCTGGGGCGCCCTGTGGCAGGACTTCAGCCTCGGCAACCTGGTGTTTGGCGCCTTGATTGCCGTGGGCGTGTCCGCCGCGTTCTACCTGCCGCCCGTGGAACTCAGCGGCCGGTTCAACGTAGTGCGGGCGGCCGCATTTGCCCTGTGGTTCCTGAAGGAAGTCACGGTGGCCAGCATCCAGGTGCTGTTCCTGGCGATCTTCCGCGGCCCGCGGATCCGCAACGCCGTCATCGCAGTTCCCCTGCGCACCACCTCGGATTTGATGATGACGGCCGTGGGGCACATCTTGTCACTGATCCCGGGTTCGCTGGTGGTGGAGGTGGACCGCGGCACCTCAACCTTGTATGTGCACGCCCTAAACGTGAAGAACGCCGCGGACCGGGACAAGGTCTGTGCAGGCATCCAGGACATTGAGGCGAGGCTGATCCGCATCATGGGCAGCAGGGAAGAGCTGGCGGAGCTCCGTGCCGAAACCACGGCGCCGCGCGGAAACCCCGGCAAGGGACATCCATCCGCCGGGACACCCAGGGAGGGTTCATGACAGGCATGCAGATTGTGGTGATGATTGTCGCCGTCGTGCTGTCCCTTGCGGCGGCCGGGACCATCTACCGGATCGCGGCCGGACCGTCGCTGCTGGACCGGGTGATTGCCGCCGACGTCCTGCTGGCGATCTTTGGCGCCGCATTGGCCACCGACATGGCCCTGAACCGGCACACCGGGAACCTGGCGCTGCTGGTGGTGCTGAGCGTGATCGGCTTCATCGGATCCGTCACGGTGGCAAGGTTTGTGGCGCACAGGAAGGAGGAGGCATGAGCGTTGACGGAGTCATTGACGTCCTGACGGGGGTTTGCCTGCTCGGCGGTGCCCTGATGAGCCTGGCCGCGGCGATCGGCCTGCTGCGTTTTCCCGACCTCATGAGCCGCATGCACGCGGCCACGAAACCGCAGGTCCTTGGCCTGTTCTTGATGCTGGCGGCCGTGGGGCTGCAACTGCGGGCGTGGTCGCTGGTGCCCGTGCTCATTGTGGCGTGGCTGTTCCAGCTGCTCACGGTGCCGGTTTCCGCGCACATGGTGGGCCGTGCCGGCTATCGCACCAAGCACCGCCGCCCCGAGATGCTCAGCACTGATGAACTTAACGACGTGGTTGCCGCCGTGGCTGAGGATGCGCCCGCGGACACGCGCGGGCAGCACCCCCAGGAGAACGCGCAGTAGATGCCCGCGGCGGAAGCGAAGGTCCTAGACCTCTTCCGGGTGCTTGCTGTACCTGGCGATGGCTTTTTTCGTGGTGCGGCCGGCCAGGACCTGGATGACGGCGGCCACGGCCGAAGAGACCAGGGCGAACGTCAGGGCCGAGCGCAGGCTGTTTTCCAGGTCCGTCCCGTCCTTGGGAGGCTTGTTTCCCGTGCTCTTTTCCCAAGCGGTGTCAACGATCTTGCTGGCCACGAATCCGGCGCCGAGGCTGACGCCCATGCCGAGCAGCTTGAACACAATATTCACAAAAACACTCCTTGTTGTGCGGCGTTGAGCGGCAGGGTCGCCCGCTGGCCGCTCCTGGTGCCAGCCTATCCGGTTGGCGCGCCCGGCAACCTGATCCCGGCGGCTTTTTGCCCGATTGCCGCCGGCGCGCCGTGCCGCCGTGCGTTCGAACAAAAACATGTGACGCGGACAATATTCTTCCAACACGTCCGGCGGCGGTAGACTGAACACGCAATTCAACACGACAGGGGAGCGTCTACCCGATTTGGGTACTGGCGCTGAGAGTGCGGTTCGCCGCAGACCCTCGAACCTGCTCCGGCTAGTACCGGCGAAGGGAGTCGAGTTCTCTTCGGCTGCGCGGAAATACCGACGCGGCCGCCCCTCCTGAAAAGGAGGAAACATGAGCAAGTCAACAGCGGGCGCGCCCGCAAATCCCAAGGCAAGCACTAACACCACCTGGCGCGTGGTGGACATTGTGGTCGCCTCAGTCCTGTCCGTCGCCGTCGGAGTCATCTTTTGGCTCTGGTCCGCGGGGTACGGGGTCATCGCCGCCGTCACGGTGGCCTTCCCGCCCCTCGGCGGGCTGTACGGCGGTGGCTGGCTGATCGCCGGCGTCATTGGCGGCCTGGTCATCCGCAAACCCGGCGCCGCGCTCTACTGCGAACTTCTCGCGGCCGTCGTCGAAAGCCTGCTGGGCACCCACTTCGGCTTCACCGTACTGCTCTCCGGGCTGGTCCAGGGCCTCGGCGCTGAAGCCGGCTTCGCACTGTTCCGCTACCGCCGCTTCTCGATGCCGGTGGCATTGCTGTCGGGCGCGTTGGCCGGCGTGGCCATGGGCCTGAACGACTCCCTGGTCTACAACGTGGCGTGGGAGCTGCAGTGGAAGCTCGTTTACATTGTGTTCGCCGCCATCTCGGGAGCCGTCATTGCCGGGCTGCTGTCCTGGCTGGCGGTGCGCGGCCTGGCCCGCACGGGCGCACTGGCCAACCTGCCCTCCCGGGGCGCCGCCACCGAACCGGTGATGTAGGGGTGCCGGCCGCGAACCATCGCGGGGTAGTCCCGGCCCGGATCACCGCCCGGGGGTGGGGTTGGCAGCATGCCGGCCGCACCAACAAGGCCGTCCACGACCTCGAGCTGGACATCGCCCCCGGCGAACGGGTGCTGCTGCTGGGACCCTCGGGCGCCGGCAAGTCCACCATCCTGCACGCCCTGGCCGGGGTGCTCGGCGCCGACGAGGGTGCGGACGAATTCGGCTCCCTGCTCATAGACGGCCGGCCCGTGGCGGAAGCCCGCGGCCGGGCCGGGCTCATGCAACAGGACCCCGACTCTCAGGTGGTCCTTTCCCGCGTGGGTGACGACGTCGCCTTTGGGGCCGAAAACCTGGCCGTGCCGCGGGCCGAAATCTGGCGCCGCGTGCCTGCCGCCTTGGAGGCCGTGGGCCTGGACCTGCCGCTTGACCACTCAAGCTCGGCCCTGTCGGGCGGGCAAAAGCAGCGCCTGGGCCTGGCCGGCATGCTGGCCATGGAGCCCGGGCTGTTGCTGCTCGATGAGCCAACCGCCAACCTCGACCCCGCCGGTGTGGTGGATGTGCGTGACGCCGTCCGCCGCAGCCTGGACGAAACCGGGGCAACCCTGGTGGTTGTGGAGCATCGGGTCTCCGTCTGGCTGGATGTTGTGGACAGGATCGTTGTGCTGGCACCCACGGCGGCGGGGGAGCCCGGCGGCGTGCTGCTTGACGGCCCGCCCGCCAAAGTCCTGGCCGAGGCGTCCGAGATACTTTCAGCTGCCGGCGTGTGGGTGCCGGGCCGTGTGCCCGCCGTACGGCCGCGTGCCGCCGGCCATGCACACGACGCCGGTGCGCCCCTTTTGCTGGAAGCCGCAGACCTCGCGGTGTCCCGGGTCAAGGGCAGGCGGCGGCACCCGGCGGTGCCCGCCGCCGTCGTGCCTTCCGTGCGGATCAGCGCAGGCCGGGCCTTGAGCGTGACGGGTCCCAACGGTGCAGGGAAGTCGACGCTGGCACTGACCCTGGCGGGCCTGCTTCCTGCCGCAGGCGGGCGGCTGCACGCCACCGAGGCGCTGGCGCGCGGGGCCGGTAGTGCCCCCCTGAAATGGCGTGGGAGGGAGCTGATCAGCCGCATCGGCACGGTTTTCCAGGAACCCGAACACCAATTTGTGACGGGCAGCGTGCGCGATGAATTGCTGTTTGCCCCGAAGTTGCTGGGCCAGGGCAAGGACGGCGTGGACGATCTCCTGACGCGCCTGCGGCTGGAGCACGTGGCTGACGCCAACCCCTTTACCCTCTCCGGCGGGGAAAAGCGCAGGCTTTCCGTGGCCACCGTACTGGCGGCGAGCCCGCAGCTGTTGATTCTGGACGAGCCCACCTTTGGCCAGGACGCCAACACCTGGGCCGAGCTGGCGTCGTTGCTGAGCGAACTGCTCGACTCCGGAACGGCGGTGGTGTCCGTGACGCACGACGCCCTCTTTAGCCAGGTGCTTGGCGGGGACCGCCTGGTCCTGGGCCCCGACTCCGTTGAGGGGGCAGATCTCCCGGGCACCGCCTCCGTTGAGGGGACACATCTCCCCAAGGAGGTGCGGCGATGAGCGTGGATATCATGGCCGCCCCGCGGTCCGCCGCCTGGCTTGCCGGGGCGAACCCGCTGGCGAAATTGGGTGCCGGGATTTCCGTGACCGTGGTGCTTTTGGTCAGCATTGACTGGGTTTCGGCCACGGTGGCGCTGGTGCTTGAATGCGCCCTCCTGCCCTTGGCCGGGCTGGGCGCGCGCATGTTGCTGCTGCGCGGCTGGCCCATCCTGGTGGCTGCCGTGGTGGGAGGCTACGGCACGGCCTTGCTGGCGCCGAAGACCGGCGAGCTGGTGCTGGCTCTTGGCCCCGTGGTTTTCACCACGGGATCTTTGGAAGCCGGCGTGGCGATCGCCCTCCGCGGCTTGGCCATTGCGCTCCCGGGCATCATGGTGTTGGCCAGCACCGATCCCACCGATCTGGCCGACGCCCTGGCCCAAAAGCTCCGCCTCCCGCACCGCTTTGTGCTGGGGGCGCTGGCTGCCATGCGCCTGGTGGGCCTGCTGGTGGCCGAATGGCAGACGCTTGGCATGGCGCGGCGGGCCCGCGGCGTGGGCGGTGAGCCCGGATTCTTGAGCGGTTTGAAGGCGTCGCTGGGGCAATCCATGGCGTTGCTGGTCCAGGCCATCCGACGGGCATCCCGGCTTGCCGTCACCATGGAGGCGAAAGGGTTTGGCGCAGGTCCGCGCACCTGGGCCCGGGAATCGGTCTTCACATCCCGGGATGGCGTGGTGGTTGCCGGGGGAGTGGTGATCGCAGTCGCGGCGGTGACCGCCGCCGTCGTGCTGGGAACCTGGAACCCCGTGTTGGGCTGACCTCCCGGCACTGCCCGAATGAACAGATCAGGTGACTTCCAGCGATGGGAGTCGCCTTTTCTGTTCGCCGGGCGCCATGGAGATGTGTCCCCTCAACGGCCGGTAGCGGCTTGTGGGCTGCGCCACTCTTGACACGTGTTAGGTGCGTCTGTCATGCTTCCTAACACGAGTTAGGAAGTTGCGAGGAGGCAACATGAATGACGTATCAAGGCGTGCGATGCTGGGTTTGCTCGGCGTGGGCGCAGTGGGTGCGGTCGGGGCCAGCTGGCCGCGACTGACAGGGGCGGACATTCCCGGGCGGGGCTCGGATACCCTCAATGTGGCCATCCTCGGCAACGCGCAGGACGCGGCCAGCCGGGACAACCTGGTCAAAGCGTTCAGCGCCGCCAACCCGAGCATCAAGGTGCGCGTCCAGGCGATCCAGGGCGCCGATTGGGGTGACTTCTTCGCCAAGATCCTCACCATGGTGGCCGCGGGCACGTCCCCCGACGTGGTGTTGGTGGCCACGGAAGGCGCGCAACTGTTCGCGGACCGCCTGGCCGAACCGCTGGATGCGTATGTGAAGCGGGACCGGGCCGAGGTCCAGGACTACTTTGACGACGTTCATCCTTCGTTGGTGGAGGCGTTCATGTACCAAGGCAGCTTGTTCCAATTGCCGCTCGACTTCAACAGCGCCAACATGTACATGAACACGGGTGCCTTCGCGAAGGCCGGGCTGGCACGCCCGGGGGACAACTGGACGCACGACGACTTTTACAATTCGCTGACGGCCATGAAGAAGACCGGCGGCAAGCAATTTGTCCCCTACTACTGGACCAACCGCCTCTTCGGCGGCGTGGTGCCGTGGCTGTACGTCAACGACACCAGCTTCCTGAAGGAAACCCGCAGCACGGGAGGGGACTGGTTCTGGGACTCCTTCTACGCCAAGGATCCCACCCGCGGCATGCGTTCAGGCGGCTACCAGTGGCGTGAACCCAATGCCGAGGACCCCCGGGTTGCGGAGAGCTTTGAGTTCCTGCGCACCCTGGTGTCCGAAGGCCTGGGCACCAGCCCGGCCCAGGGCGGCGGCAACGAGCTGGTGGCCCAGTTCGCCTCCGGGCTGATCGGCGCGACGCCGGCCGGCGGCTATTGGGTCGAGGGACTCAACGAGGCCGGGATGAAGGAGGATGCCTTCGACGTGCAGTTCTTCCCGAAGTGGCGTACCCAGCGCCATCAGTTCGGGGCAGCCGGCTACGCCATCATGAAGACCTCCACCCGCAAGGACGAGGCCTGGGAATGGATCAAGTTCTGCGCCACCAAGGAAGCCATGGAACTGGCCATGCCCAAACCCACCACGACGCCGACACGCCGGTCCATGGTCAACGAGGCCCTGTATTCGGGCAAGGGACCGGCCCACTGGCAGGTCTTCTACGACACCCTGGACAAGTTCCCCAGTTCCGGGCCCATCCCGGCACCACCGCAACAGGCCGCCGTCGAAAGCGCCCTGATCAAGAACGTCCTCGGCGCCGTGACAGGCTCCGCCGCCAATGTCCGCCCGGCCTTGTCCACGCTGCAGCGGGACCTTGAGCTGGCTTTGAGGAGGGTCTAATGTCCGCCACCACCATCAAACGCTCGACGGCGCCCGTGCAGGGTGCGGCCGGCAAGCGCGTGCCGGCCCGCGACAGGGGAGCCAAAGGGCTCGCCACCGTGTTCCTGGCACCCACCATCATTGGCATTGCCATCTTTACGCTCATTCCCATCGTCGCCTCCCTGGTGTTGGCATTCTTCCGCTGGGACATCATCAGCCCGCCCCAATTTGTGGGCGTGGACAACTTTGTCTCGATCAGCGCGGACCCCACCATCAGGACGGCGTTCCTGAACACCCTCGGGTTTGTTGTGGTGGCAGTGTCCTTGCAACTTTCGGTCTCCGTGGGCCTGGCCGTGTTGATCCAGTCCCGGATGCCGGGCTGGTTGCGCACGTTCTTCCGCTCGGCGTTCTTCTTCCCGCTGGTGCTTTCGGCCTCCAGCGTGTCCATCATCATGAGCTACCTGTTCAACCAGAACTTTGGCCTGGTCAACAAGATCATCGGGCTGGCGGGCATCCCGGCCGTTCCGTGGCTGACCTCGCAGGCCGGCGCCATGGTGGTCATCATCCTGGTCTACGTGTGGCAGAACTTTGGCTTCACGTTCCTGCTGATCATCGGCGGACTCAGCTCCATCCCGACGGAGATGTATGAGGCGTCCTCGATCGACGGCGCCACCGGCTGGAAGCAGTTCAAGAACATCACCCTTCCGCTACTGAGCCCCACCTTGCTGGTGGCCAGCGTCATGGCCATCATCTCGGCGCTGCAGGTCTTTGACCAGCCGTACGTCATCACCCGTGGCGGGCCCGGTGACTCCACGCGCACGGCCGTCATGGTCATTTACGAAACAGCGTTCAAGCAGCTCGATTTTGGCCGGGCGTTTGCCATCGGCATCGTGTTGACCGTGCTGATCATGCTGGTCACGGCCATCCAATTCCGCCTTTCCCGACGCTTCGTGCACTACAACTAGGACAAGTGCCATGACTACGATTTCCGTGAAAGAAAGCACCGTGCAGGGCCGCAGGACACCGCCGGCGCCGCGCAAGAAGGTCCGCGTCTCGGGCCGCACGGCGAGCCGGGCCGCCGTCCTGATCGTCGCAACGTTCCTCACCCTGGGACCGGTGGTGTGGACGGTGCTGACCTCCATGCGCCCGCCCACCGAATCGCTGGGCGCCGGCGGCTCCCTCTTCTCCGGGGGCCTGAACTTCGACTCCTACGCCGACGTCTTCAAGCAAGTGAACATGTGGCTCCTGATCTGGAACTCCGCCCTGGTCACCGGCATCATCGCCGCGGGCCAGATGTTCACCGCCGCACTGGCCGGCTACGTGTTTGCCCGCATCGACTTCAGGGGCCGCGGCATCCTGTTCAGCATCGTGCTGGCCACCATGATGGTGCCCATGCAGGTGACGATCGTCCCGGTGTTCATGTTGATCCGCGGCATGGGGCTCTCCGACACCTTGCTGGCGTTGATCCTGCCCGCCCTTCCGACGGCGTTCGGCACGTTTTTGATGCGCCAGTTCTTTATGGGGCTCCCCGGTGAGTTGGCCGAGGCCGCCGCGATCGACGGCGCATCCCCCTTGCGCACCTTCCGTTCCGTCTACCTGCCGCTGGCCTGGCCCGGCCTGGCGATCGTGGGAATCCTGGCCTTCAACTTTCACTGGAACGAGTTCTTCCGCCCGCTCATCATGACCATCAGCGAGGAAAACTTCACCATGCCGCTGGGCCTGGTCTCCCTGCAGGGCAACATGGGCACCGGTTCCGTGGCCACGGTCCTGGCCGGCGTGGTGTTGTCAATGATCCCGGCCCTGGTGGTATTCCTCTTCGGCCAGCGTTACCTGCGCGAGGGCCTGACGGGCGGCATGAACAAATGACCACCACCCAAAACCATGAAACACACCATCAAGGAGAACCACCTGTGAGCACCACCGACCCCGCCTTCCCGGCCCTTCACGGCCGCCCGGACCAGGGCTGGATCAACGACCCCAACGGCTGCGCCTACGTTGACGGGGTCCACCACGTCTTCTTCCAGTTCAACCCGGACGCTCCCGTCCACGGCAACATCCACTGGGGCCACGCCACCTCCACGGACCTGGTCCGCTGGACCCAGCAGCCCATCGCCTTGTTCCCGCGCAAGGGTGCGGCCGACGCGGCGGGGGCCTGGTCCGGCGTCGTCGCCCTGGACGGGGACACTCCCACGGCCTTTTACACGGGCATTGCCGAGACCGAACATGTTTCCCAGGTCATGACGGCAACCTCGGACCGGACCCTGATGGAGTGGAGCCAGACGCAACAGGGCATCGTGGGCATGCCGGATGAGCCGAACATCGGGGATGTGCGGGACCCGTTCCTGTTCACCTTCAACGGCGGCCAGTTCGCAATCCAGGGCGCCGGCTACAAGGACGGCACCCCCCTGATCCTGCTGTACCGCTGCCACACCCTGACCAACTGGGAGTACCTGGGTCCGCTGGTGACCGGCGGCACCGGCGTGGCGCAGGAATGGGCGCCCGCGCAAATTTGGGAGTGCCCGCAACTCTTTGAAGTGGATGGTCAATGGATTTTGGCGCTCTCGTTGTGGAACCGCGATGACCACGGCTTGGACAGCGTCTCCTACCTGAGCGGCGAGCTCAGCGAGGGCGGCGTCGGGCTGAAATTCCTGCCCACCGGCGGCGGCCTCGTGGATGCCGGGCCCGACTTTTATGCGCCCCAGGTGGTGGCGGGAACGGCGGCCGAGCCGCGCACGCTCATGTGGGGCTGGAGCTGGGACAAGTCCAGGCCCGACGCCGACATCCTCGCCGCCGGCTGGTCGGGGGCGCTGACTTACGCGCGCTCGCTGTCCTTCCGCGACGGGCGGCTGCTCTCGGAGCCTGTGGCCGAGGTGGAGACCCTGCGTGCGGGCGTCCTGTTCGACGGCGCGGCCGGTAGCGGCCTTGGTGTGCCCGTCGCCGAGCGTGCCTTTGAGGTGGTCGCCTCCGGCCCCGCCGAACTGGTCCTGGTGGACGAAGGGACGGAGAAAGTAGTAGTTAGCGTTGCTGCGGGACGGATCCTGGTGGACGGTTCCCTCGTGGAGGCCTTCGAAGCCGGCGGGCCGGCCACCACGGTGCAGGCCTACCCCACGGCAACATCGCACTTTGCGGTGCGGGCAGCCGGCACCGTCACGCTGAACCGGCTGGCCCTCTAAAACGGCCAGCCGTGCGTGGCGGTTCCCGTTACCTTCGGGGAGCCGCCACGGAGCCGCGCATGACCACCGGACATGGCAGAAGCAGCTGATCCGTGCGGGAGGTCGCCGTTGTGGCCCGCGCCGGGCGGACTCCGCGGCCCAGGTCCGCGAGCAGGAATTCCATGGCGGCCTCGCCCATCTCCCGGTGGGGCAGCGCGATGGTCGTCAGTCCGGGGACAGTGGTGCGGGCCAGCGGCTCGTCGTCGTCGTATCCCACCAGACTTATGTCGCAGGGGACCCGCAGGCCCAAGGTTCCGCAGGCAAGCATGGCGCCAAGGGCCACGCGGTCGTTGGCGCACACTATGCCGGTGGGGTGGCCTGCCCGCGGTGTGCGGCCGTCGTCGCCGGCCAGCAGGCGGATGGCTGCGGCATAACCGTCGTCGATCTCCCAGCCGGCGGTGACGGCCTCCGGGGCAGGTATTCCGGCCGCGCCCATGGCTTCCTTGAAACCCTGGGTGCGCCTGGCCGTGGCCACCAGTTCGCCGCTGCCGGAGAGGTAGGCGATGTCCTTGTGGCCGGCGTCGAGCAGGATTTGGGCTGCGGCCCGGCCGCCGGCGACTTCGTCGGGGATGATGGAGCGGATGCTTCCGGCGGGGTCGAAGCAGTTGGCCAGCACGGCGGGCAGGCCGGTCATGGCTGGGTGAGGTGCGTGTTCGCGCAGGCTCATGGTGGCGAACACCAGGGCATCGACCTGCCGGTTGAGCAGGGTGGTGAAGGCGCTGTCCTCGCGGACGTCCTCGCTTTGGGTGTCGATCACCAGGAGAAGGTAGCCGGCCCGGTAGGCGGCGTTGCTGGCGCCTTGGAGGAGCTTTCCGGCAAACGGGCCGCCGGCGATGGAGTCCGTGACCACGCCGATCGTGTGGGTGCGCCGGCTTTGCAGGGATCGGGCAACGGCGTTGGGCGTGTAGTTCAGCTCCTTGGCCGCCGCCCGGATGAGTTCCTGCTTGTCCTTGGCAATGTTGCCGTCGGCGCGGTCGTTCATGACAAAGCTGACGGCGCTGCGGGAAACGCCCGCGCGGTCGGCAACATCCTGCGACGTCGCTTTCCTTACCAAGGGGGCCTCCTAAATCGTGTGAGGCTAGCGTATCCCACCCCGGCGCGTCCCCGTCGAAGAACCCACGGCCTGTCCCCTCAGCGCCGCACCGGCGTGGCCGGTTCCACCATGCGGCGGATGGGGTAACGTTGGTGCAGCGAGCCGGCGAATATGCCCGGGGAATGTACTTATCGCACGGAACGGTTAAATTCGAGCAAAATTGCGGCGAATTGCCAAACTCATCACCAATTGCCAGCTAAATATGCTTCTCATGATATAAAAGTTATATGACTCAAGTGGCTGCAGAAACTGTTGGTGTATTGGTGCGCGATGCCAGGAATGACAAAGGCTGGACACAGCTGGAACTCGCGGCCCAATTGGGGACCAGCCAGAGCGCCGTGGCCCGCATGGAACAGGGCAAGCAAAACCTCAGCCTGAAAATGATCCAGCGCATGGAATCGCTGCTGGGCACCAACATTGTCAACGTGGGCAATTCCCCGAAGAACACCGTCACCCACTTGCGCGTCCATGGCGGCCGTGAACTTTCCGGCAGCGTGGAGGTCAACTCCAGCAAGAACGCCGGCGTCGCGCTTCTCTGCGCCAGCCTCATCAACCGCGGAACCACCACGTTGCGCCGCCTGGCCCGCATCGAGGAGGTCAACAGGATTGTTGAGCTGTTGACCAGCATCGGTGTGGAGTGCAAGTGGCTCAACGCCAACGACCTCCAGATCCGCCGTCCCGCCCGCCTTGACCTGGGCGCCATGGACGTTGAGGCCGCCAAGCGCACCCGCAGCGTCATCATGTTGCTGGGCCCGCTGCTGGATGAGCAGGACGTCTACCGCATCCCCTACGCCGGCGGCTGCGATCTCGGCACCCGCACGGTGGAGCCGCACATGCAGGCCCTGCGCGAATTTGACCTGGCCGTCACGGCCCACGCCGGTTTCTACCAGGTGCAGGCACCCGTCAGCGACGCCACGGACCGCACCTTTGTGCTGACCGAGCGTGGCGACACCGTCACCGAAAACGCCATCATGGCCGCCGCACACCGCGAGGGCACCACGGTCATCCGCAACGCCAGCCCCAACTACATGGTGCAGGACCTGTGCTTCTACCTGCAGGGCCTGGGCGTCTCGGTGGAGGGCATCGGCTCCACCACGCTGACAATCCGCGGCAAGGCCCGGATCGACGTGGACATCGAGTACGCGCCGTCCGAGGACCCCATCGAGGCCATGAGCCTGATCACCGCCGGCATCGTGACCAAGTCCGAGGTCACCGTGACGCGCGTGCCGATCGAATTCATGGAAATTGAGCTCAAGGTGCTCGAGCAGATGGGCTTCCGCTACATCAAGAGCGCCGAGTATGTGGCCCGCAACGGCAAGACCCGCCTCGTGGACATCACCACGCTGCCCTCGGAATTGAAGGCCGCCCCGGACAAGATCCACCCCATGCCGTTCCCGGGGCTGAACATCGACAACCTGCCGTTCTTCGCCGTCATCGCCTCCTGCGCCGAAGGCACCACGCTCATCCACGACTGGGTCTACGAGGGCCGGGCCATCTACCTGACGGAATTGAACCGCCTCGGCGCCGGCGTCCGCCTGCTGGATCCGCACCGCATCGACATCACGGGCCCGACGGCGTGGCGCGCGGCCGAGATTGGCTGCCCTCCGGCCCTCCGCCCGGCCGCCTGCATCCTGCTGGCCATGCTCGCAGCCAAGGGCACCTCCGAGCTCCGCAACATCTACGTGATAGAGCGCGGCTACGAGGACCTGGCCGAGCGCTTGAACACCGTGGGTGCCGAGATCGAGTACTTCCAGGACTAAGCAGCACGACGCCGGCCGTCGTCGGTGGTCGAGCTTGTCGAGACCCCGGTAGCGCTGGGCCGCGGGTGATTTCGACAGGCTCAATCAGCGTTTGATCAGAGGCCGGCGAGAGCCTTGCCGAGGTCGTTCTTCAGGTCGCCCAGGTCCTCCAGGCCCACGGACAGGCGCACCACGCCGTCGGACAGGCCGATCGCGGCGCGGCCCTCGGCGCCCATGGCCCGGTGCGTGGTGGTGGCCGGATGCGTGATCAGCGACTTCGCATCGCCGAGGTTGTTGGAAATGTCGATGACCTGCAGGGCGTTCAACAGTGCGAACGCGGCGTCCTTGGTGGTCCCGCTGGCGGGCTCGGCCAGCTCAAAGGTCAGCACGGTGCCGCCGGCCTTCATCTGCTTTTTGGCCAGTTCGTATTGCGGGTGTGAGGGCAAAAGCGGGTACTTGACCCATTTGACCTGCGGCTGTGCTTCCAGGAATTCGCCCAGGGCAAGGGCGTTGGCCGAGGAGTGGGCCACGCGCAGGCCCATGGTCTCCAGCCCCTTGGTCAACACCCAGGCGTTGAACGAGGAGAGCGCCGGACCGGTGTGCCGCATCAGGTTCTTGACCGGCCCGTCAATGAATTCCTTGGTGCCCAGGATGGCCCCGCCCAGCACCCGGCCCTGGCCGTCAATGTGCTTGGTGCCCGAGTAGACAATCACGTCCGCGCCAAAGTCGCCGCAGCGCTGCAGCAGGGGAGTGGCAAACACGTTGTCGGCCACCACCTTGGCCCCGGCGGCATGGGCCAGATCGCACACGGCCTGCACGTCCACAATCTCCTGCATGGGGTTCGACGGCGACTCAAAGAACACCGCGGTGGTTGGCACGGACAGCGCCTCGCGCCATTGGTCCAAGTCCGGACCGTCCACAAAGACGGTCTCCACACCCCAGCGCGGGAGGATCTCATTGAGGATCACAAAGCAGGAGCCGAACAAGGACCTTGACGCCACCACCCGATCCCCTGCTGCCAGCAGGGCACCCAGGGCCGTGAAGACGGCGGACATGCCCGACGCCGTCGCAAAGCACGCCTCGGTGCCTTCGAGCAGGCGCAGCCGTTCCTGGAAAGTGGCCACGGTCGGGTTGCCGTAGCGGGAGTACACAAAGCGATCCACCTCGCCGGTGAAGGCCTGCTCGGCGGCCTCGGCGGATTCGTAGACGAACCCGGAATTCAGGAACAGGGCCTCGGAGGTTTCCTGGAAATTGCTGCGGTCCAGCCCTCCGCGGACGGCCTGGGTGTCCTCGGCCCACGAGGCGGCGTGTTCATTAAAGTTGCTCAAGTGC
Organism: Specibacter sp.; assembly: GCA_049578485.1. Classification (GTDB taxonomy): domain Bacteria; phylum Actinomycetota; class Actinomycetes; order Actinomycetales; family Micrococcaceae; genus Specibacter. The sequence goes on along the minus strand of JBAUMA010000046.1, from coordinate 126 downwards.
GTGTGTTTCCTTAGCTGGTGCTCGTGTCTGCGCTCCGCGCAGCAGCGGTTTCCGGGCGTTCAGGGTTTACTTCCAGGGCAGGTTGCGGTTCTTCCACCCGTTGACAACCCTGTCGCCGTAGCTGTC
>JBAUMA010000045.1:0-3984 GCA_049578485.1 Specibacter sp. | reverse complement strand
ATCCGTCCGGTCCAGAAGACCACGGTTACCGGTATCGAAATGTTCCACAAGCAGCTCGATGAGGCTTGGGCCGGCGAGAACTGTGGTCTGCTGCTCCGCGGTATCAAGCGCGAAGACGTAGAGCGTGGCCAGGTCATCGTGAAGCCGGGTTCCATTACCCCGCACACGGACTTCGAAGGCAACGTCTACATCCTTGCCAAGGATGAGGGTGGGCGTCACAACCCGTTCTACTCCAACTACCGCCCGCAGTTCTACTTCCGCACCACGGATGTTACCGGCGTCATCACCTTGCCTGAGGGCACGGAAATGGTTATGCCTGGCGACAACACCGAAATGACTGTCGCGCTGATCCAGCCGATCGCCATGGAAGAGGGCCTCGGCTTCGCTATCCGCGAAGGCGGCCGCACCGTTGGTTCAGGTCGCGTTACCAAGATCATCAAGTAATTAGTTACTTAGATCTATAGGGGAGGTCCCCAGCTTCGGCTGGGGGCCTTCTTTTTTGCCCTCGCGAGCTTCCATTCCCACCTCAGCTCTTGGTGGGGTGGGGCGACTATGTGGCAATTCGTGCCAGGGCGCTAGGCTCAAGCCATCTGGGGCAGCCCGCACCGAAGCCGCGGTTAGCCCAAGAAGACCGGGTGCCGCCATGGCGCCCCGCGGATGTCCCCACAGTTGAAGGATGGCCACGATGCCCCAAGTTAAAGTCGAGAGAACCATTGCGCTGGATCAGGCAACCGTCTTTGCCCTGTCGCAGACCACCGGCGCGTTTCGCCTGCGCTGGGACCCGTTCATCCACTCCCAGCGGTTCGAGGATGGTGCCACGAAGGCCGACAAGGGTGTGCGGACCCGCACCCGCTCCCGGCTTGGCCTGCTGATGACAAGCGCATATGTCTCCTACCAGCCGCCGAACAATGTTGGCATGACCATGGTCAAGGGGCCATGGTTCTTTGAACAGTTTGGCGGAGGTTGGCGGTTCACCGTGGTCGACGGCGGCACCCGGGCGGTCTGGAAGTACACCTTTAGCTGCAGGCCCGTGTGGTTGCAGTGGCTTGCGCATCCGGCGGGCAAGTGGTTGCTCGGACGCGAAATAGAGCGCCGCATTGACGCCTTTGCCCGCGCCTGCCAGGACCCGGTGCTGGTCGCCGAATTTCGGTCCCTTGCGTGATTGCACCACAGGGGAGTAGTTGTCCGCTCAGGGCAGCTTATGAGCCACGTAGGCAGACCCGCGACCCATGCCCGGGCCAATGTTGTCCGAGTTGATGACGGTGAATGGCATGCAGTGGTGTGGAGTTGACGATGGCCGGCAGTGAAGCGGGCGAATACACTCTTCAGACGCGCCACGTTCCCTCCTAACGCCTGCCCCTCAGTTCCCCGGATGGCTGGGTGGAGGATTTCCCCACGAAGGGTGAGATCGTAGGCCAGCCGCCTGCCAAACGAAGGATTGCGGGAGTCATGGGTAGTTATCCCCATTTGATTGATTTAACCCCCCGCCGCCGCCGTCGCTGCCCTAAGCTGGGACTCAACCACCAGCAGGGGAGCACCATGAACCAGAACCCGGAACCCGGCACTCCAGTCCCGCCAGGGCCGTCCCAAGATGCTGCAGCGGAAGCGTATCGGCACGGCTACCTGGCCGGCCATCTGGCCGGCTGGCGTGATGCCCTTGCCGCCCAGGCCGTGGGCGCCCAGGCCGGGATCCCGCCACGCACACCTTCCCCAAAGCAGGCTCACGTCCAGGCACCTGCAGTTCAGACGCAGCCGGCGCCGCCCAACGTGATACCGCAGCGGCCCGCGTATGGTGGCCGCAACTCAATGCCGCCACGTCCTGCGCCGGCGCCCGCCGGACCCTTCGCGCCGCAACTGGCTGCACAGCCCCAGCGACAGCCGCAGCTCCGGCAGCCCCAACAGCGGCCGCAGGATGGACAGTTGCCGGGGCCGGTGCCAGGCGTTGTGCCGCCCCCGTCGGCTCTCCGGCAGGACCCTGCGGGCTTGGCGGCACGGAAGGCCAAACGGGAAACACAGAACATCAATATCACCCTCTACGTCGCGAGCCTTCTCATGGTGGCGGCAGCAGCCTTGTTTGTTGGCAGCAATCTCCCTGTTGCTGCCCGCCTGGTGGGCGTATGGCTCGGCACCAGCCTGTTCTACGCGGCCGGACTGATCCTGCATGGCCGGGTCGCAAGGCTTCGGCCTGCAGCCGTGGCGTTCACCGGGACCGGTCTGGCGATCGTCCCCTTTGCCGGCATTGCCAGCTACACCCTGGGTTTCCCGGACGCCCCTGGCATCTGGTTCGCCACTTCGCTGATTGGCACGGCCGCCTATGCCGTTGCCGCCGTGCGCCTGCAAAGCCGGCTCGTGGTCTATCTCTCCGTGGCTTTCCTGTTGTCCGCCGCGTGGTCCTCGGTTGCTATTGTGGGGGCAGCGCTGGCCTGGTACTTTGCCGCGCTCATTGTCTTCTCCGCTGTTTTGTCCCTGATGGGCAATCTCCTGGCACGCCGGGGCCGGGGCAAGGGGAGTGCCGCGTCGTTATACGCGAAGCCGCTAAAGGATCTTGGACCGTGGTTTGCCCCGACAGGACTCGCCGGTTCCCTCGTGGTGGGCACCATGCTCGACGCCGGGGACCACCTCCTGGTGCTGCTGGCGGGCGTGGTGCACTTTGCGATCATGCTTCCTGTGGCCGGACCGGCGGCTCGCCGTTGGAACTTCCTGGGCCTGCGCGCATCGCTGACATTGGCGGCCCTTTTTGCCGGCTGGTTGGTCCAGCCCTCGCTGGCCTGGGCAGCCGGCGTGTTCACAGTGGTGCTGGCAGCCCAGATAGTAGCCGTGGCCCATTCCCGTGAACCTCTGGCGGCCTACCTGGGCAGCGGGAGCTGGATCCGCTGGGATGTCCACTCCGGGGTGCCGGCAGTGGCAGCCGGTGGGCTGTCGTGGAGCATCGGCCTGGAGCTGCAAGCTACGCAGGATGGTGCCAATGGGTTTGCGGTCTGGGGCCTGGCCTTTGCCCTGGTGGCGGCCATGGCTGTGGTGCCGACTTTCCTGCCCCGGGGCGAATGGCTTCCGCTGCCCGCAGTGCTTGCCGTTGTCCTCTTCTCCCCGGCACTTGATGCGGGGCAGTGGACAGTGTTGCTGGCCATTTCCCTGGCCTATGCCGTGGTCCGTTTCGCCGGGACCGCCGCAGGCGCGCTGAAGCAGGGCTGGCTCGTGGCGGCCCGCCTGCTGGTGACAGCGTTGGCGGCTTCCTCCCTGGCAGCTTTTGTTCCTCCCCAGCCAGGCAAGGCGGAGTGGGTCATTGCGGCAATTGCCGTCCTGGCGGCGTTGCAGCTGCTTGCCGACACCCTGCTCGCCGGCAGCGGTGCCGCCAATCCGGCCACGGGATACTCGGCCGCCTCCTGGGCTGTTGTAGGCACCTCGCTGGTGGTGGCGTTGACTGTGGCCACGTTTGGCGGATTCCTGCAAGTGCCGTGGGCCACCGGTTCCCTCGGGACGCAGCGGGCGGCATTCCTCATGGCTGCAGCCGCGATGGGCCTTTCGACGGTGGGGCACTCTGCCGCGGCACTGCGGCGCAGCCGGGCCTGGGCCCCCGCGGAGCTGGTGGCCCCGCTCTTTGGCGTCATCGTGGCACTGGCTGCGGATCTTGTTTTCCACGCGACCGGAGCATGCGTTGCCTGGATGCTCACCACCGCCTATTTCCTGGCGGTCGCTGCCCTCCTGCGCACGAAGCCGGGCGGCCTGCACCGCCAGGTCTACTGGTGGTCTGCCCGGGCATCTTCGCTTGTATTGGCCGCGGCGTTGTTCCAATGGTGGGCCGAATTTGATCCGGCCACTCGGATTGCGGGCGCGCATGTGAGCATGGGGACAGTGTTGCTGGTGGCCTTCCTGCCCCAACTGGCGGTGCTCACGGCAATCGTGCTCTCCGGCAGGCGCACCGCCGGGCTGGACGCGGACATTGCCGTGACGCTGTGCTTGTTGGTTGTTGTCACAGGGTCGGGG
>JBAUMA010000044.1:0-1974 GCA_049578485.1 Specibacter sp. | reverse complement strand
GTGACGTTCAGCCACGGCAGCGTGCCGGCCTTCTTTGCCGGACTGCTGCCGGAGGGCGAGCGTCTTGCAAAACTCCGCTGGGCCGTCAAGACCACCATTTCCGACGAGTTCTCCCTGCTCCTGGCCGCCGGCGAAAACCCCGTGGGCGACGTGCAGATCGTCCCCTCCGGCGAGAAGCCCCAGCAGGTCCCTGCCCTGCTGACGGTCACCAAGACCATGGACCACATCAAGTTCGCCGAATTCGCCGCCGTCCCGGGCCCCGTCGACAGATCAGCCCTGCCCGGGCACCAGGACAAGGTGACAGCGTCCTACCGCCACGACAAGGACCCCACACGCGCCTACATCCTGAAATTCAATGACGGCAGCCACGCCCGGCAGGTGGAGACCGAGCACCTGCTGCTGAACAAGGCACGTGGGCTGGGCATCCCTGTTGCGGATGCCCGGCTGGTGCACGACGGCGACGGGCAGGCTGCGTTGCTCGTCTCGCGTTTTGACCGGTCCCCCAGCGGCTCCCTTGCGGTGGAAGACTGTGCCCAGTTGTTGGGCCTGGTGCCGGCACGCAAGTTTTCCGTGCCGAGTGAGGCCGTCGCGGCTGCTGCCGTGGGCATGTGCGCAGCCCAGTCACTGGCGGCCCGGAACATCTTCCTGCAGTTCCTGTTCGCCTGGCTCACCGGCAACGGCAACCTGCACGCCAAAAACATCTCAGTGGTCCAGCAGCCCAACGGCGAGTGGTTCGTGGCCCCTGCCTATGACCTCCAGTGCACCCTGGCTGCGGAGATTGAGCAGGGCTTCGCTGCCGGCGTCCCAGGCGGCATCCTGACCGAGCTGACGGACGGCGACCCCTCCCGCGACCCCGGCATGGCACTGCCCGTGGGTGGCAACGCCGGGAGCCGGACAGGATTGAACCGCAACGACTGGCTGCGTTTTGGCCGGACCCTGCACATCCCCGAGCGGCTAGTGGCCAAGTGCATCGACAAGGCCCTCGCCGCCTCCGCCCTGACCACGGCGGAACTGCCGTTTGAGCGGGACGTGAGTGCCGCCGTCGTGCGCGTCCTGGGGATCCGGCGCGCCGCCATCCAACGCTAGAAACACCGCCAAATACTTTTACTGACGAATTGCCGCTAAAATGTCTCTATGCCACGAATAGCCGCCCCCACGAACGCGGCGCAGCGCGAGCAGACGCAGCGCAAGATCCTCAACGCCTTTGGCGAACTTCTGTTCACACACGGACTTCCCGGTCTCACCATGACCGACGTCGCGCGTACAGCCGGCGTTGGCCGCACCGCCGTGTACAACTACTTTGCCGACCTGGAACAGCTCCTGGTGGCCTACGCCCTGGATGAGACCGGCCGCTTTGTGAGCGAGCTGAAAATCTCCCTCATGGGTTTGGAAAATCCGGTGGACCGGCTGAGCCTGTACGTTCACGCCCAACTCGAGGACCTGACCCGCCGCCACCTGCCGCCAGGCCCAGCCATGCGGTCAGTGCTTTCAAGCGACTCGTTTGCCAAGCTCGGCGTTCACGTCGGGGAACTGAATACCATCCTGGCCGATATTCTGCGTGAGGGCATGGAGCAGCATTTCCTGCCCGAGGCCGACCCCGAAGGGCTGGTGGGGCTCATTCACGGCTCCTTGACGGCCAGTGCATCGCGCAAGAGTGGCGACACGGCCGACGAAGACCGGGTTTCCGCTGCGGTGCGCTTCATCCAGGCTGGCGTGGGCGCAAGCTTCGACGAGAACGGCCGACCAGTCGCCATCGCGTAGTTTACGGTTTACGGCGCCCCGGCTGGCGACGGCGTGCTCAGCGGCGCCTTTGTCGCGGCGGGGTCGAGACGCGGGCAGCTGAGTTTGCCGGGGACCTCGGACACCTTCGCGACGTCAACCAACCCGAGGAACCCGCCTGTCAAAATAACGTCCACGGAACCGTCAAGGCGCCCATCTTCAAGATATTCAGTGCCGGCAATGTTCTGTTGCAAG
>JBAUMA010000043.1:0-2658 GCA_049578485.1 Specibacter sp. | reverse complement strand
TGGGCACGCTCCGTGCCACGCTCCGCAATCAACGAATCCAACGACTCAAGCCATTCAGCCGTCTCTTGCGGATCACGATCAGGCAACTGGTTAGTCAACCCGCTCAGGATATGGGAGTTATTGTCTCGACGAAGCATGGGACCCTGTCTGTTTGGAGTTTCCCCCACACCGGTCGACGTGGGCCGTGGTGTGTCCGCCCCGGGCCCGTGATCGTCGTCGAACAAGGGCAAGTGCGGCGGGAAACTGACGTGTCATGAGAAGTTTCATGAAGTGAGAAATAAATATTGTATGACGAGAATATCGTGCCCCGGCTTGGGAAGCAAGGCGGCCCAACCGCGCCATCAGTGGGTCGATGTGCTTTGGGTCACTTGACTTGATGTGAATCACGTCATACAGTTTCTCTCACTATCCAATATTTGGTTTTCACAATGTGAGAAAAAAACGAAAAGCGGAAATTAGACATGAACGCTCTGACACCCAATATTCCTGAAGTGGGGACGGCAACGATGCCCTCCGACTCGGGAACCATTGCCCAGCCGCCGTATGAGACCCCCGAGGGCTTCACTCTCAGCGCCAGTCTCTACAACCAGGATCTGGCACCCACCAAAATGAAGGGCCGTCGCTGGTCCTCCTACAGCATCTTTACCCTCTGGGCCAACGACGTCCACAGCCTGGGTAACTACGCATTCGCCATCAGCTTGTTCGCCTTGGGCCTGGGCGGCTGGCAGATCCTTGTGGCACTCGGCATTGGCGCCGTGTTGCTCTTTGCTCTGCTCAACTTTTCCGGATTCATGGGCTTTAGGACCGGCGTTCCCTTCCCGGTCATGAGTCGAATCAGCTTCGGCATCAAGGGAGCCCAGATCTCCTCCCTGCTGCGTGGCGGCGTGGCGATCGTCTGGTTCGGCGTCCAGACGTATTTGGCTTCCGTGGTCTTCCGGGTCATGCTCACCGCCGTCGTTCCTTCCCTGCATGAGCTCGACAAGAACTCCATCCTGGGTCTGTCGACCCTGGGTTGGCTGACCTTCATTGCCCTGTGGATCGTGCAGGTCATCATCGTCAGCTTCGGTATGGACATGATCCGCAAGTATGAGGCCTTTGCCGGCCCCGTCATCTTGATCACCATGGCCGCCATCGCCATCTGGATGTTCACCAAGGCCGGCGGCTCCATCGCCTGGAGCACCCACACCGCGCTCACCGGCGGGGAAATGTGGCGGACCATCTTTGCCGGCGGCGCCCTCTGGGTGGCCATTTACGGAACGTTCGTGCTGAACTTCTGCGACTTCACCCGTTCGGCCAAGAGCCAGAAGTCAATCGTCCGCGGCAACTTCTGGGGCATCCCGATCAACATGCTCCTCTTCGGCGCAATCGTTGTGGTAATGACAGGTGCCCAGTTCAAGATCAACGGCACCATCATTGAAAGCCCGGCCGACGTCGTGCACGCCATCCCCAACACGTTCCTGCTGGTCCTGGCCTGCCTCGCCCTGCTGATCCTCACCGTCGCCGTGAACCTGATGGCCAACGTCGTCGCTCCCGTGTACGCCCTGACCAACCTGTTCCCGCGTCACCTGAACTTCCGCAAGGCCGCCCTGATCAGTGCCACCCTCGGCCTGGTGATCCTGCCCTGGAACCTCTACAACAACCCCGTGGTGATCGTGTACTTCCTCGGCGGACTCGGCGCCCTGCTCGGGCCACTGTTCGGAGTCATCATGGCCGACTACTGGCTGCTTCGCCGCGGCCAGGTCAACGTGCCGCACCTGTACACGACGGACGAAGCAGCCAGCTACCACTACAAGCGCGGCGTGAACCCTCGGGCCATCGCGGCCCTGATCCCGGCCGGCGTCGTGGCCTTGATCATCGCCTTCGTGCCGGGCCTGAAGGAGCTCTCATCCTTCTCCTGGTTCTTCGGGGCAGGCATCGGGGCGGTTGTGTACATGATCGTGGCCGACCGCACCCGCCGACCCTTCACCAGCGCATCGGGCGAACCCATCGCCGTCGCCAGCGTCCACTAACCACAGAGAGAAGGACAGACCATGCGAATTCTGGTAGCGAACGTCAACACCACGCAATCAATGACGGATTCCATTGTTGAGCAGGCCCGCAGCGTTGCGGCGCCCGGCACCGAAATCGTAGGGATCACCCCCCGCTTCGGAGCCGAGTCCTGCGAAGGCAACTTTGAAAGCTACCTGGCCGCCGTCGCCGTCATGGACGCCATCACCAATTATCCGGAGCCGTTCGACGCCGTCATCCAGGCCGGCTACGGCGAACACGGCCGCGAAGGCCTGCAGGAACTGTTGGAGGTGCCGGTGGTCGACATTACCGAGGCGGCGGCCAGCACCGCCATGTTCCTGGGCTACAAGTACTCGGTGGTGACCACCCTGGACAGGGCGGTTCCGCTCATCGAGGACCGGCTCAAGCTGGCGGGGCTGGATGCCCGGTGCGCGTCCGTGCGGGCCAGCGGCATGGCGGTTCTGGAACTTGAGGAAGAGCCCGAACGGGCGGTCGAATCCATTGTCCGCGAGGCCGAACTGGCCGTCACGGTGGACAAAGCCGAAGTGATCGTCCTTGGGTGTGGCGGCATGGCGGGTTTGAACGAAGGTGTCCGGACCCGCACCGGCGTTCCCGTGGTCGACGGCGTCGCCGCCGCCGTCACGATTGCCG